>DATCXX010000319.1:0-6317 GCA_036565615.1 Gemmatimonadales bacterium
GATGTGGTGATGCCCGGCCTCGACGGCTGGAGCGTGCTGGCCGCGCTCAAGGACGACCCGGCGCTGGCGGCGATTCCGGTGGTGATGCTCACCATCACCGACGACCGTAACCTCGGCTTCGCGCTCGGGGCCTCGGAATACCTGACCAAGCCGATCGAGCGGGCCCGCCTCTCCGCCGTGCTGGCGCGCTACCGCCGCGACCCCGGCGCCGGGGTCCTGATCGTGGAGGACGACGCCGACACCCGGGCCATGCTCCGGCGGTCGCTGGAGAAGGAGGGATGGCGGGTCAGCGAAGCGGCCAATGGACGGATCGGGCTGGAGCAAGTCGCCACCGATCCGCCGGCGCTGGTGCTGCTGGACCTGATGATGCCGGAGATGGACGGCTTCGAATTCCTGGAGGGGCTGCGGACCCAGCCGGGACATCAGGACCTCGATGTCGTGGTCATCACCGCCAAGGAGCTCAGCGAAGACGAGCGGCGCCGGCTGAGCGGCGGGGTGTCGCGGGTGCTCCAGAAGGGCGGGCACAGCCGGGAAGAATTCCTCGCCGAAGTGCGGGCGCGGGTCGCGACCAACGGGAGCACCGCCAGATGACCGGACCGATCCTGCCCGAGGGCCCCCACCCGGGCGTCCTGCGCTCGGCCCTGCTCCGCCTCAGCACCCGGATCGCGGAGTCGCAGGACGAGGAGCGGATCTGCCAGGGCGTCGCCGATGGACTGATGCACCAGGTCTTCGGCTTCGACGGCGTGGGCATTTTCCTGGCGGGAACCGATTCCTTCGAGCCGGCCCTCAAGGCCACCGCGGGAAAATTCGGGCGGGAACGGGACGGCGTCTCCGAGCTCCGCCTGCCGCTCAAGGTGGACCAGAGCGCGATCGGCGAGCTGGTGGTGCAGCGCTCGGGGAGCGGCGCCTTCAACCAGGGTGACCTGGAGATCCTGGCCGCGGCCGCCACCCAGGCCAGCATCGCCATCGGCCGGGTCCGTCTGCTGGCGGCGGAGCGGCGGCGGACCTCCGAGCAGCGGGCGCTGCTCGATACCCTGGCCGATCTCTCCAGCGATCTCCAGCTCGATACCCTCCTGGAAGCCGTGCTCAACCGGGCCGTGGCGCTGCTCGGCGTCACCGGGGGCGAGCTCGCGGTGTATGACGAGGCCACGGACGAGCTGGTGATCGTCGCGGCCCAGGGCATCGGCAAGGAGTCCATCGGCACCCGAATGCGCCGGGGCGATGGCGGCATGGGACATGTCGCCAGCAGTCACGAGCCGCTGATCATCCCCAACTACCAGCAATGGGCCGGCCGCTCCCAGCAGTACACCCACAGCACCATTCAGGCGGTGGCGGTCGTGCCCCTGCTGGTGGGCTCCCGGCTGGTGGGCGCGATCGCGGCGGTCCACTCCGACCCCACCCGCAAGCTGGGCGAAGCCGACCTCCGGCTGCTGAACCTCTTCGCCGCCCAGGCCGCCATCGCCATCGAGAACGCGCGGCTTTACGCCGCGGAGCGGGACCGCGCCACCGAGCAGCAGGCCCTGCTCGACACCCTGGCCGATCTCTCGGGCCAGCTCGAGCTGTCCCGGCTGCTCACCGCGGTGCTGGAGCGGGCCACCGCGCTGCTCGACGTCACCGGAGGCGAGCTCGCGATCTACGACGAGGACAGCCGGGAGCTGGTCATCCTGGCCAGTAATCTGCCGGTCAGCGCCGTGGGCACCCGGATGCGGATCGGCGAGGGGGCCATGGGCCGGGTGGCCCAGACCCACGAGCCGCTGATCATTCCCCGCTATCAGGAGTGGGAAGGCCGCTCGAACAGTTACACCGAGAGCACCATCCAGGCGGTGATGGCGGCGCCGCTGCTGATCGGGACCCGGCTGGTCGGCGCGATCGCCAGCGTGCATGACGACCCGACCCGGCATTTCGGCGAGCGGGAGCTCCGCCGGCTCACCATGTTCGCGCCCCAGGCCGCCATCGCCATCGAAAACGCCCGGCTGTTCACCGCCGAGCACCGCCGGGCCGAGGAGCAGACCGCGCTGCTCGACACCCTCACCGACCTGGCCGGCGAGCTGGAGCTCTCCAAAGCGCTGGAGCGGGTGCTGGGGCGGGCGGTCTCGCTGCTCGGCGTCACCGGCGGGGAGCTGGCCACCTGGGACGAGACCAGCCGGGAGCTGGTGGTGGTGGCCAGCAACAACATGGAAACCAACGCCGTGGGCGCCCGCATGAAGCTGGGCGAAGGCGCCATGGGTCGGGTGGCGGAGACCCACGAGCCGCTCATCATCCCCCGCTACCAGGAATGGGCCGGCCGCTCCGGACAATACACCCAGAGCTCGGTCCAGTCGGTGATGGTGACACCGCTCCTGATCGGCAGCCGGCTGGTCGGCGCCATCGCCAGCGTGCACTCCGACCCCGACCGCATCTTCGGGCCCCAGGACCTTCGCCTGCTGCAGCTGTTCGCGCCCCAGGCGGCCATCGCCATCGAGAATGCCCGGCTGTTCGACTCCTCGCAGCGCTACTACGAGGCCCTGGTCCGCAACAACCCGGTGGCCATCGTCAACGTGGACCTCGAGGACGCGATCACCTCCTGCAATCCGGCATTCGAGAGCCTGTTCGGATACCCCGAGGCCGAGGTGGTGGGCCGGAACCTGGACGAGCTGCTCAATACCGAGGAGACCCTCCAGGAGGCCCGCGCCTACAGCAAGCAGACCGCCGCCGGGGGGAAGGCCGCCGGCACCGGCCGGCGCCGCTGCAAGGATGGCCGGCTGGTGGACGTCGAGCTGCTCTCGGTACCGGTGGTCGTGGCCGGGGAGCGGGTGGGCATGATGGCCCTTTACCACGACATCACCGAGCTGCTCAAGGCCCGCCGGGAAGCGGAGGCGGCCAATACCGCCAAGAGCCAGTTCCTCGCCAGCATGAGCCATGAGCTGCGCACCCCGCTCAATGCGATCATCGGCTACAGCGAGATGCTGGAAGAGGAGGCGGTCGAGCGGGACCAGACCGAGCCGGTGGCCGACCTGCAGAAGATTCGCGCCGCCGGGAAGCACCTGCTGGCCCTGATCAACGACGTGCTCGACCTCTCCAAGATCGAAGCCGGGAAGCTGGAGCTCTACCTGGAGACCTTCGATCTGGGCCAGGCGGTCGCTGAAGTCGCGACCACGGTGGAGCCCCTGATCGCGAAGAACCGGAACCGCCTGGTGCTCACCTGCCCGCCCGACCTGGGGTTGGTGCATTCCGATCTCACCCGGGTGCGCCAAGTGCTCCTGAACCTGCTCTCCAACGCCTCCAAGTTCACCGAGGGCGGTACCATCACCCTCGCAGCCGAGCGCACCGGTACCCACTTCGTGTTCCGGGTCGGCGATTCCGGCATCGGCATGACGCCGGAGCAGATGAGCCGGCTGTTCGAGCCCTTCGCGCAAGCCGAGTCGTCGACCAGCAAGAAGTACGGGGGCACCGGGCTGGGGTTGGCGATCACCCGCCGGTTCTGCGAGCTCATGGGGGGCGATATCTCGGTGGCGAGCGTGCCGGGGAAGGGCTCGACCTTCACGGTCCGGCTTCCGGTGGATTCGACCCGCCCGGCGGAAGTCCCTCCCGCCGCCGCCGAGCAGGGCGGCCGGGGTGCCGGCACCGTGCTGATCATCGACGACGATCCGGCCGCGCGGAACATCACCGGTCGGGTGCTGTCCCGCGAAGGCTACCGGGTGATCGAGGCCGGTGACGGCGCCGAGGGCCTTCGGCTGGCCAAGGAGCTCCGGCCCGACCTGATCACCCTCGATATCCTGATGCCGGGCATGGACGGCTGGGCCGTCCTGGCCGGGCTCAAGGCCGATCCCGCGCTCGCCGGCATACCGGTGATCCTCCAGACCATTCTGGAGGACCGCAAGATGGGCTTCGCGCTCGGGGCGTCCGAATACCTGACCAAGCCGATCGATCGCAAGCGGCTCGCCGCCCTGGTCAAGCGCTACGTGCCGAGTCCCGCGGCCGGACCGGTCCTCGTCGTCGAGGACGATGCGCCCACCCGCGCCCTCCTGGGCCGCGCGCTCAGCAAGGCCGGGTGGGCGGTGGAGGACGCCGAGAACGGCCGGGTGGCGCTCCAGCGGATCGAAGCCTCCCGTCCCGCGCTGGTGCTGCTCGACCTGATGATGCCGGAGATGGACGGGTTCGAATTCCTCGACCTCCTGCGGCGCGATGTGACCCGGCGCGACATCCCGGTCGTGGTCATCACCGCCAAGACCTTGACCGACAGCGACCGCCGCCGCTTGAACGGGGGCGTCGAGCGGGTGGTCCAGAAGCACGCGCTGGACGCCGACGCGCTGCTCGCCGAAGTGCGCGCCGTGGTGGGCCAGCGATGATCCGGAAATCGGGAAGCCACGCCGCCCGGCGCCAGGCCGCCCTGCTCCGGCTCTCCGCCGAAGTGGCCGCCGCGCCCACCGAGGAGGAGATCTGCCGCGCCGTGGTGCACGGGCTCCGCGATCCGGCGCTGGGCTACGATTTCCTGGGGTTGTTTCTGCTCGAGGAGGAAACCGGCGACCGGGTGCTCCACGCCAGCGTGGGGTGGCCCGACGCGCCGGTCGGCTGGCGGGTCCATCCCGGCCAGGGGCTCAGCGAGCGTCCCCTGCAGGACGGCAAGCTGCGCTACACCTCCGACGTCACCCGCGAAGCCGGCTACCTCCCCAGCCTGAACAGCGGCTCCGAAGTGGACGTCCCCCTGGTGCTGGGGAGCAAGGTGTTCGGGGTGCTGGTGGTCGAGAGCACCGAGCCCGACGCCTTCACCCAGAACGACCTCGAGATCCTGACCGCCGCCGCCACCCAGGCGAGCATCGCGATCGGCCGGGCTCGATCGCTGGCCGGGGAGCGCCGCCGCGCCGACGAGCAGCAGGCCCTCCTCGACACCCTGGCCGACCTCTCCGGCGAGCTCGAGCTGAGCAAGCTGCTCCAGGCGGTGCTGCGCCGCGCGACCGCGCTGCTCGGGGTCAGCGGGGGCGAGCTGGCGATCTACGACGAGGCCAGGAAGGAGCTCGAGATCGTCGCCAGCCTCCAGATCGGGGTGGATTCGACCGGCACCCGACTGGCCCTGGGCGAGGGCGCGATGGGCCACGTGGCCACCACTCACGAGCCGATCTGCATTCCGGAGTATCAGGAGTGGCTGGGCCGCTCCGGCAAGTACAGCGGGGTCGAGGTCCATTCGGTGATGGCGGCGCCGCTGCTCATCGGCCAGCGTCTGGTCGGCGCCTTCGCCTGCGTGCACGACGATCCAGCCCGGAAATTCGGCGCCGAGGATCTCCGCCTCCTCAATCTCTTCGCTCCCCAGGCCGCGGTCGCCATCGAGAACGCGCGGCTCTACACCGCGGCCCAGCGGCAGAAGCAGTACTTCGAGGATCTGGTTCTCAACAATCCGGTCGCGATCGTCACCCTGGATACCCGGCACGACATCGTCTCCTGCAATCCCGCGTTCGAGCAGCTCTACGGCTACCGGCAGGACGAGGTCATCGGCCGCAATCTCGACGAGCTGATCTCGACCGCGACCAGCCGCTCCGAGGCGATCGCCATCACCCAGCACGTGCTCCAGGAGGGCGCGGTCCGCAGCATCGGCCGCCGCCGCCGCAAGGACGGAACCCTGGTGGACGTCGAGGTCCTCGGCGTACCGGTGCTGGTCGAGGGGAAGCTGGTCGGGCTCATGGGGCTGTACCACGACATCACCGAGCTGTCCCGGGCCCGCCAGGCGGCCGAGGAGGCCAACAGCGCCAAGAGCCAGTTCCTGGCCAACATGAGCCACGAGCTGCGGACCCCGCTCAACGCCATCATCGGATACAGCGAGATGCTGGAGGAGGAGGTCTCGGAGATCGGCCACGAGGAGCTGGCCCCCGACCTCCGGAAGATCCGCTCCGCGGGGCGGCATCTCCTCGCCCTGATCAACGACATCCTCGATCTCTCCAAGATCGAGGCCGGCAAGACCGAGCTCTTCCTCGAGGAGTTCGACCTGGCCGGGATGGTGGGCGACGTCACCACCACCATCCGGCCCATGGTGGAAAAGAACGCCAACCGCCTGGTCATCCGGGCCGAGGCGCCCGGCATCATGCGCGCCGACCTCACCAAGGTCCGCCAGATGCTCCTCAACCTGCTCTCCAACGCCTGCAAGTTTGCCGAGCGGGGCACCATCACCCTGGCGGTCGAGCGCGCGGGCGGGGACGGGAGCGAAGAGGTGTTCTTCCGGGTGTCCGATTCGGGCATCGGAATGACCCCGGCCCAGATGGGTCGGCTCTTCGAGGCCTTCTCCCAGGCGGAATCGTCCACCAGCAAGAAGTACGGCGGGACCGGCCTGGGGCTGGCGATCACCCGCC
>DATCXX010000327.1:0-4239 GCA_036565615.1 Gemmatimonadales bacterium
AATGTGGCGGGATGGGACCGCCGGGAAGAGATCGTCCGGGCCGAGCTGTCGGAGCGGCAGTACCTGGAGGCCCGGGAGGACATCGCCATCCAGACGGCGGCGCTCTTCTTCGACGCCTACGCCGCCCGGGTGGCGCTCAACAACGCCATCAAGAATTCGGCGGTGAACGACACCCTGTACACCCTCAACAAGGGGCGGTTCGAGGTCGGACGGATCGGGGAGAACGACCTGCTCCAGAGCGAGCTGGCTCTGCTCCGGATGCGCACCACCCTCGACGGCGCCCGCCTGGAACAGGATCGCGCCTTCGCCGCACTCCGGCTGGCGCTCAATCTCCCGCCTACCGCGCCCCTCGACATCGTGGTGGTGTCCAGCGTCCCGGAATTCGAAGCCGATACCGCGCGCGCGGTGGCCGAGGCGCTGCGCAACAGCTCCCGGATGAGCGACGTCGCGCTCCAGGAGGTCCAGGCCCGCCGCCGGGTCACCGAGGCCAAGCTGTCCACCGGCATCGGCGCCACGATGCAGGCCAGCTACGGCTACAACGCCACCGGGCCGGAGGCGAGTCTGGCCTACCAGAACCTCCAGGAGGCGCGGACCTTTTCCCTCTCCCTGTCCGTGCCGCTGCTCCAGTGGGGGGCGCACAAGGAAACCGTCCGGGCCGCCGAAGCGGAGCGGGACCGGCAGGTGAGCCTGGGGCAATCGACCACCGAGCAGACCGCCCAGGACGCCCATTTCGCGGCGCTTCAGCTCTCCCAGGCCCGGCGCAATCTCGCCCTCTCGGCCAAGGGGGATACGGTGGCCACCAAGCGGTTCGAGGTGGCTCTCAACCGCTACGTGATCGGCCGGATCCCCATCGACAACCTCTACCTGGCGCAGAACGAAAAGGACCAGGCGCTCAACCAGTTCGTGCAGGCCCTGCGGGGCTACTGGCAGGCCTATTACCGGCTGCGGCGGCTCACGCTATTCGATTTTGCAGCGGGGCAGGTAATACAGTAGGCAATGGGCCGTGGGCAATGGGCAGCGGCAACAGACTGAAGGCTGCAGGCTGAAGGCTGATCAATCCATCGAGCTGATCTCGGCTCCCGGGTAGGCGAGCATGGCCGGCAGCCGCAGCCGCTCCTCCAGCACGCCCCGGGACCATACCAGCGCTTTCCCTCGTTCGGCAATCTGCCATTGATACCGGATCTGGAGCGGGGCGCTCGCCACCACCGGTGAGATGCGCAGCGGAACGAACACAGTATTCCGGTCGGAGAGCAGACAGATCAGGAAGTCGCCGTGGAGGAAGACCCGGAGAATCCTGAGCCGCTCGATTTCCATCTGGGTGTAGCTGGGCCTCCGGCGGGGCCGTTCACGGCGATCCGGTCCCGCACTCGAGGTTCGTTCGAGCTCTGCCAATTGCCGCAGCCTCGTAGAGGTGACCGGCCGCTGTCCTTTGGGGATGACGTTTCAGCCGCGATTCTCCTACACGGCCTCCCGTCTGCAGGTACGGGATGCCTGGGACAGGCTCCCCAGTTGCCTGTTTGGCCCGGATTTGCTGCACTAGCATCACAATCGCGTACCGTCTCCCGGTGCGCGGCTGGTCGCGGGGTGAAAGCAGAAGGCGAGCCGCTGCAACGCGACTTGGGCGAGGATCTGGCGCTGACTACACCGAGGGTGGGGTACGGATTCTCGGAGTGACCCCGCTTGTGGTGGTCCAGTCACTGCGAGCGGAGGGAGCGGCGGTCCCGGTGGAACGGTCCCCTCGGTGGCCCGGACGGCCGCGGAGATCTGGCGCCGTCAGGTGGAACCCCTCGCCTCCCGGTAGGCTAGCGCTTCCGGCTCGGTCCGGGCGCGGGGGTCCTCTTGAGCCAGCGCAGCGCCGCCTGCTTGGCCTTGATCGAGCCCCCGTAGACGGTGTCGGAGAAGAGCCGGCTCATGAACCGGCGGCTCTTGGTCTCGGCAATCACCTTGCCATAGGGAATCCGGGCCTGCCAGCCCTTGGTGTTCGACTTTGCCGAGCGAACGCGGACCACCCAACCCTTCAGCATCCTTAATCCTTTGCCTGAAGTGAGTCCTGCGCGAGTGCCCGCAAATTCAACGGGGAGGCCGCCATGTGCAAGCGGGGAACTACCGGGCGGTCCGGCGACCGCCCACGTTCTTGCGCAGGATGGCGTAGAGGATCAGGAGGAAGCCCAGGACCCGGAGGACGTAGGAGTACCCGGTGCGCTCGTCGTCTCCACCGAGGGTCACGACGATCGCGAGATTGGTCGCGAGCAGGACGAACGCCGCGCTGAAGCTCAGGAAGAGCCGGTCCCGGGTCTTGCGCCAGAACCGCAGGAAGTAGATGCTGGCCACGAGATACGCCAGGGCCACCGCGCCGCTCAGGAAGGTCGCCACCCCGTCGGTCCGGGTCATGATTCGGCCTCCCAGATGAAACCGTAGAGCAGGCAGGCCATGCCCGCCAGCGCCGCGGCGGCCCGGAGGACCCGCAGGTCGTAGCCGGGAAACAGGACCAGGTCGGCGAACAGCAGGGCATTGTTGATGCTGAGCCCCACGAAGCAGAGCGTGCTCCAGAGCAGCAGCCGCGCCCGGGTGCGCAGGTAATCCCGGAGCAGGAGCGCGGTGCACGCCACGCAGGTGATCAGCGCGAGCAGGTACAGACCGGTCTTGAGGCCCGCCATTCATTCGTCCTTTTTGATCTTGAAGGCATCGGCGAACGCCTGGATTTTCTTGGCGTCGGCGATGGCGTAGACCGTACGGATCAGGGTGACCGGCCGCTCGTTGTAGGCCCGCAGCAGGAGGCCGATCGCGCTCTCCACGGCGGGCGAGTCGGGCCGGTACACGATTCCGTCGGGGGTCTCGGAGAGAATACCCTGGGTGCGGAGAAGCGCCAGAGACTCCCGCACCACCGGCTCGGTCACCGCGGTCGACCGCAGCGCCTCGATCAGCTCCGCCACCGTGCGCGGGGCGCCCGGATGGCGGACCAGCTGCATGAGCACCTCCAGCGCATCGATGGATGGCACGCTGGAGTAAATGAGTTGCCTGACCTCCGCGGGAAGCTCAGGCTCTTTCATCAGGGACTGGAACTGAAACCCGCACCGGTGGCTAGCCGCCGCCCGCGGGCCGGAGTCCTTTCCCGGCTCCGGTGCCGAGGCGCTCTCCGTCCCGGAGCGCGACTCGGCCATTCACCACGACCAGGGGGATTCCTTCGGGATACTGGAACGGATCCTCGAAGCTGGCCCGGTCGATCACCGTGGCCGGGTTGAAGACCACCAGGTCCGCCGCGCTCCCCACCGCGACCCGACCCCGGCCGGGGAGCCGGAGCCGCTCGGCCGGCATTCCGGTCATCTTGTGGATCGCCTCCTCGAGGGTGAGCACCTTGCGCTCCCGCACGTACTTGCCCAGCACCCGGGGGAAAGTTCCCAGGCCTCGCGGGTGGGGATGCCCGCTGCGCGCCACGCCGCTCACGGCATAGGCACCGCCGTCGCTGCAGACCATCGCCCTCGGGTGGGCCAGGAACCGCTCCAGATTGGTCTCGCTCATCGCGAACACGACGGTACTGACATTGGTGCTGCTGTTGCGGAGCAGGGTCACCGCGGCCTCGTACGGCTCGAGCCCGCGGGAGCGGGCCCAGTCGTCCAGCCGTTTGCCCACGGCGTCCTTGTCGCCTGCCGCAGACACGTTGGAGAGCAGCACGTTGTTCCATCCCCCGACCAGCGCCACCTTCTGCAGCGATTCGGCCTTGATCTTTTCGGCCGTGGCCGGGTCGGCAAGCCGGGCCAGAAACGGCTCATCGCCCCCGTCCAGCGCCCACACCGGAAAGAGGTTGGTGAGTCCGGTGGACCAGGCGGTATAGGGATAACGATCGAAGGTGACATCGATCCCGGCGCGCCGCGCAGTGGCAATCCGCTCGAAGGCGGGCCCCAGCTTGTCCCAGTTCTTTGCCCCCCCGGTCTTGAGATGGGAGATCTGGAGCGGGCAGCCCGCCCCCCGGGCAATCGCGATGGCCTCGTCCATCGCCTCGAGGAGGGTGTCGTCCTCGTTCCGCATGTGGGTGGCATAGGGCAGCCGGCGGCCGGCCAGCGGCCGGCAGAGCGCACTCAGCTCCTCCTGCGACGCGAACGCTCCCGGGGAATACTCCAGGCCCGAGGAAGCTCCGCAGGCGCCGCTGGCCAGGGCGGCCTCTACCATCCCGGTCATCCGGACCAGCTCGTCCGGAGTGGCAGGGCGGTTGGCCTCTCCCACTACCCGCCGCCGCACCGC
>DATCXX010000335.1:0-3085 GCA_036565615.1 Gemmatimonadales bacterium
CCATTCTCGATGTGCGCAAGCCGCCCGCGAATCTTCCGGTCGCGATGGGTCTGGCGCGGGACGTGGACGCCCTGGTGGTGCTGACCGTGGGGACCGACTGCAACGTGGGGAAGATGACCGCCCAACTCCAGCTGGTGGGGGGCCTCAAGGCCCGGGGGCTCGATACCCGGTTCGTGGCCACCGGACAAACCGGGATCTTTATCGAGGGCTGGGGTACCGCGGTGGACGCCGTGGTGGCCGACTTCATCGCCGGCGCGGCCGAGGAACTGGTGCTCCAGGCGGCGCCCGGGGCCGACATCATCCTGGTGGAGGGACAGGGCAGCATCAATCACCCCGGGTATTCCGGCGTGACCCTGGGCCTCCTCCACGGATCTTGCCCCGACGCCCTGATTCTGTGCCACCAGGCGAGCCGGGAGTACATCGGCGAGTACCGGGGGACGCCCTGGCTCCGGATTCCCCCGCTCTCGGATTACGTGAAGCTGTATGAGTCGGTCGGCTCGGCGGTGCACCCCACCAGGGTCATCGCGATCTCGATGAACACCTACGACCTCGACGACGCCGCGGCGCATGCCGCCTGTGAGGCGGCCACGCGGGACACCGGACTGCCCTGTACCGATCCGGTGCGTTTCGATCCGGCGCCGCTGCTCGACGCCATCGTGGCCGCGCGGGGACGCTAGGTCGCCGCGCCCCTCGGGTGGGCCGCTCCGGCGACGCAGCAGGCCGACGGTTCCTCGAGCGCCTTCCGGGAACCGCGGCGCAGGAATCCCTCCGCGAAAAGCCGGAGATCGTCCCAGTCGGTGTAGACGTAGTCCCGGGAGGGATCGGTGTCCACGCCCGCCTTGCGGGTAATCCGGCGCATGATCCAGCGCTTGAGCCAGCCATAGTGGGAGTACAGCAGCGCGCCGGCCACGATCTTCACCACCGACGGCTGCCAGCCGGTTTCCTCCATGAACCGGTTCACCCTGGCGTCCAGGTCGGCCCACACCTTGGGATCCTTCTGGAGGATCCCCAGGCACACCGAGATCATCGCGGTCGGCAGGGTGTTCAACCCCTGCGCGTGGCGCCGCACCCAGCGCCGCAGCGACCGCTGGTATCCCCCGGCCTGAAGCGAACCTGCCACCACGACGGCGTCGTAGCGTTCCGGGGAGGGATCCGCTCCGTCCACTCCCACGCGGATGATGTCGATCTGCGCGCCGCCGGTCTGGAGCACGCTCCCCAGGAACCCGGCGATGCTCGCGGTATGGCCGTCCGTGGTTCCGTAGGCAATCAGAATGGCTTGCACAACCCTCCTCCGGCTCTGGTCTGCTGCAATCTCGGCGGCGGGGACTGAAGCGGGGCAGCAGAATCTGTGAGGCGGGCTTTATCCTGCGCTCAACGACTGTTTGCCCGCCGATTGCGCCGATTGCGCGGATTGAATCGGGTCACGGAAATGCCAGACTAACCGCCGCCGCTGACCCTTGTAGAAGACCGGTAATTCGACTTCCCGAATGGGTCTGCCGGTCCGGGGTGAGCGTGACGGAAGTTCCAATCGGCGTCATCGGCGTAATCTGCGGGCCCAAGGGAACAGCACCGTGATCCAAACCATGCACGCCGGTGCGGATTCGTTCGGCGAGGTCAGCCGCGTGCGGCCCGGAGCGCGTTGAGGATCACCGCGACATCAATGCCCTCCTGGAGCAGGGCGCCGACGGTCGGCGGGATGTAGCCCGCCGCCGCCACCAGCATGGCGAGGCCGGACAGGCCGAGTCCGACCACGATGCTCTGCCGGGCAATGCGCATGGTGCGGTGTCCGATGGCCACCGCCTCCGGCACCCTGCCCAGGTCGTCCACCAGCAGTACTACGTCGGCCGCTTCCGCCACGATCCCGCCTCCGTGCGCGCCCAGCGCGAGGCCGACGGCTGAAGAAGAAAGCGCGGGGGCGTCGTTGGTCCCGTCCCCCACCATCAGGACCCGGCGCCCCGCGCCGGTGAGCCGGCGGACCTGGTTCACCTTGTCCTCCGGAAGCAGATCGGCGGCCACCTCCTCGATTCCCACCGCACCAGCCACCGCGGCGACATTCTCGGCGTGATCGCCGGACAGCAGGGCGATGCGGGTGAGCCCGAGCGCTCGAAGCCGGGATACCACCTCGGCGGCGTTGGGCCGAAGCCGGTCGGCATAGGTCACGCTTCCCGCCGGGCGGCCGTCCACGGCCACATAGGCCCGAAGCGCCGGTCCGCCGTCGTGCAGGGCATGGAGCCCGGGCGCTGCGTTGGGTGCGAGCTCTTCGATCAGGGTGAGTGCGCCGACCACGATTCGCTGACCGTCCACCATGCCCGCCACCCCCCGCCCGGCCGCTTCGGTCACGCCGGCGGGCTCGGGCAGCACCAGGCCGCGATGCTGGGCCGCCGCGACCAGGGTGCGCGCCAGCAAGTGTCCCGAGCCCTGCTCCACGGTGCCGGCCAGCCGGAGGACATCGTCTTCGCCCAGGGGAGGCACCGCCCGCACCTCGCTCACCTCGGGCCGTCCCACCGTCAGCGTGCCGGTCTTGTCGAACACCGCGGTATCCACCGTCGCCAGCGCTTCGAGCGCGCCGCCGTGCCGGACGATGATCTGGCGGCGCGCCGCCCGGTTGATCCCGCCGATGATGGCCACCGGAGTGGCCAGGATGAGGGGGCAGGGGGTCGCCACCACCAGCACGGCGAGGACCCGGTCGGGATCGCCGCTCAGTCCGTAGGCCACCGCGGCGACGGCCACGGTGAGCGGAGTGAACCAGACTGCGTACCGGTCGGCCAGCCGCTGCAGCGGCGCCTTGCTCGCCTGCGCGGTCCGCACCAGCTCCACGATCCGGGCGTAGAGGCTCTCCCTGGACAGCGCGCTCACCCGGAGCACCAAGGCGCCTTCGACGACCAGGGAGCCGGAGCGAACGGTATCGCCCTTTGCGGCGCGAACCGGCATCGGCTCGCCGGTCAGCCGCGCCACATCCACGTGGGAAGTGCCCGATTCGACCACCCCGTCGCAGGGCACCATTTCTCCCGGGCGGACCAGGATGCGGTCGGCCACCGCTACGGCATCCGCAGGGACGTCCATCACCCGCTCGCCCTCCAGCCGG
>DATCXX010000267.1:0-4586 GCA_036565615.1 Gemmatimonadales bacterium
CTCGCCCGCTCGGCCAGGGAGCGGGAAATTCGCTGCTGCTCGGTCATGACCGCGAGCACCAGGTTGCGGCGTTCCCGCGCGGCCCGGGGATGCCGGGTGGGCGCGTAGCGATTGGGAGCGTGAATCATTCCCGCAAGCAGCGCCGATTCCGACAGACCGATCCGGCGGATGTCTTTGCCGAAATAGAAGCGCGCCGCGGCGCCGACGCCGTGAATGGCACGTCCGCCGTCCTGGCCGAGGTAGATCTCGTTGACGTAGGCCTCGAGGATGTCCCCTTTGTCGTAGCGGGCCTCGAGCACCAGCGCCATCGCCGCCTCGCGCGCTTTTCGAAGCGGAGTGCGGCGGGCGGTGAGATACAGGTTCTTGGCCAGCTGCTGGGTGATGGTGCTGCCACCCTGGGCAATGCCGCCCGCCTTGAGGTTGGCGACCAGCGCGCCGCCGATCCGGCGCACGTCAAGGCCATGGTGCTGGTGGAACCGCTGATCCTCGATGGCCAGGACCGCCCCGACCAGGTGATCGGGCAGCTGGTCGAGTCGGACCGGAATGCGCAGCTCCGTCGGACCGCCGTCGAGCGCGGCGATCACTACCGGGGGACCACGATCGGGGCGGGTGTAGAGCGCGGTGGGGATTCGCTCCTCGGGGGTGCCCAACCGGGCACGGAGCAGGGCTTCGGCGGAAACCGCGAGCGCTCCGAACCCGGCGAGGAGGAGGGCAGCCCGGCCGACCAGCCGGAGCGGGAACCTGCTGCGGAGTGAGCTAAGTGCTTCTCGACAACGCAGTACCAACGCCTGCCGGTCCATGGAGCGGCCCCCCCGAATTGCGGCTACAACACATTAGACGCTCGAGAGCCGCAAACGGTTTCAGGCTGCAACAGGGTCTACTCACCGCCATCGGGCCGAACTCCGGATCGAACCGCAAGTGCGGGGATCGCTCCGGCCAGCGCTGCCGGGCGTGACGGTGGAATCCACCCGTGCGGTGTCGGCGGCGCTGTGCGCGGCGCGATACAGGGTCAGGCATTCCCGGGCGGCGTCGCCGATGTAGCTGCGGAGCAGATACCACCCGGCGGCGGCGATGAGCAGCGCGGCAACGAGCAGGACTGCCCGGGGCGGAGCGCGGTCGTCGGCCATATCAGTCGGGGCCGTGGTAGGGACGCAGGCGGGGAATCCAGCGCCCGACCGCATCGGCGTAATGACGGTAGGTCTCGCCAAACTGGCGCCGGAGGGTCGGCTCTTCGAACCCGATCACGAAGGCGTTGACTGCGACGAACCACACCGCCCAGTAGCCCAACAGCGCCCGCGAGCCGGTGAGCAGGACCTCACCCAGGACGATCAGGGTCACGCTCAGGTACATGGGGTTGCGGACGTATCTGTACAGGCCGCGCACCACCAGGACCCGGGGTGGATCCACCGGCGAGAGGGTGCCCCGCCCGGTCCGGGCGAACTCCCACACGCAGGTACCCAGGAGCATCACCCCGGCTGCGATGGTGAAGAGCCCGGCCCAGTGGAACGGATTTCTGAAATCGAGGACCACCGAGCCGACTCCGAAATACCGCCAGGGCAGGTAGCCGGCGAAGAGCCCGGGGAGGAGGATCACCCAGAGCAGGCTGCGGAGGGCTAGCAACACCGTAGAGGCAGAGGAGGCGATCGGCATACGACTCTCAAGGTACCGCTGTTCGGCGAAAGAGCGCGGTGTAATTCCAGCGCGGTCCCTCGATGCGATCGAGGCTGAGCAGGAGTCCTCGAATCGGGTTGTTCAGCAGCCAGGCCGGCTGGTGAGGGAAGGCTCGGGGCACGTGCTAGAGCGGGAGAGTGTCGAGGTCGGGAAGACTCGCGATGACGACATCCGCTTCGGGAGCCGCCGCGCCCGGCGGAGCGATCCAGGCCGTTCCCAGGCGCAGCTCCCGGGCGGGCCGGATGTCCCGCTCGAGGCTGTCTCCCACGAAGAGCACCCGGGAATCGGCGGGAAGTGCCGCCAGCGCGCTGCGGAAGATCATCAGGGAGGGCTTGATGCTTCGGGCTGCCGATGAAAAGGCGGTGTGGGTGAACACTCCGGCGAGGCCGGCCTCCAGTAACTGGGCCTCCACCGCGGAAGGAGGGGCGCAGATATTGGAGACGATCCCGAGCCGGTGAGTTCCCGCCAGGCGGTGAAGGAACTCCACGTGGTCGGGCGGGCAGGTGCCCAGCTCATGCCGCGCGAAGACCTGTTCCAGGATTTCGATTTCCTCCGGGGGAGCACCCCCGTACTGCGGGAAGGCCTCTCGCAAGGTCGGAAAGTCGTCGAAATGGGCGGGATCGTCGTAGGCGGACAGGAGCGCGTCGCAGGTCGAGCGCATGATGACGGTGAGGGCCTGGCGGTCGAGCTTCCGGCCGCCCACGGCCTGATAGGTGCGATGGAAATCTTCCTCGGGACCGAGGCGGTCGTGGCCGAACATGAAGGTCCCGTTCATGTCGAGGAGCACGACGTCGAACTGGTCGAGGAATCGCACGGTTGCGCCGTAGCTAGGGCCCGGTCCCGCGCTCCCAGTCGGCGACGCCGCCGGCAACCGCCCGGAACACGGGGTGGGAGTCAGGGCTCGCAACCGGAGCCCAGCGTGCGAATACTTCCGGGGAGCGCGCTTGCAACTTTCGGCGCAGATGGGCCCACTCCCACAGAAGCTGCCCCCGGGACGCCGGGACCCGGCCGGGGGCCGGCCGTCCGGCAATCCGACGGAGATCGTAGTGATAGCCGCGTCGCTGAGCCTCCTGCCATACGGCGTAAAGGTACGCCGAGATCAGTCCTAGCGGTCGGCCGGAGTCCCGAAACCGCTGGAGCTGCGGGTGCGCCCGATAGCCCACGGTTTGTTTCCGGAGCACCGCCTGGGCGAGGAGACCCTCCCGCCACAGGGCCCCGAGTCCCTGCCGGTCGAGGTACTTGGGATGGATCGACCAGAGTCGCATTGGCAGCGGGGTGCGTTATCTCGCCTGGAGTCCCCGGACTGCCCCGGCAATCATCCGGTTGACCGCCGCCAGCGAGAGCCCGCCCTCGTCCCTGGCTGGAATGGTGGCGAATCCGATCGCCGAGGCCTTGGGATAGCGCTGGAAGATCTGCTCGAAGAGGGAGGCGAGCTGCTCACTGGAGGGTCCGTTGGGGACCTTGTTGCCGTGCCCTTCCACTTCGCGGGGATCCAGTACGTCCATGTCGATGTGGATGTAGATCTTGTCGGCGAGCCGACTCAGGCGGTCGAGCTGGGCGAACACCGCGGGCGTCGACTGGCGGAGATCCTCGACGCTGAGCTGCTGGATGCGCGATCCGTCGAGCAGCTCCTGTTCCAGTGGATCGGTGAGCCGGACGCCGGCCATCACCACGTGCTGGTCGGGGAGCGGTGGATCCAGCTTGGCATCGAGCCGCATCAGCTTGAGCGCGCGTCCCGTCGCCACGGCAACCGGCATGCCCCCCAGCGAGCCGCTCCGGGTGGTTTCGGGGGTGTTGAAGTCGGGATGGGCGTCGAGCCACAGCATGCCAATCCGGAGCGGCTTGCCCGGCGGCCCGGAGCGCTGGAGCCCGGCCACCAGTCCGGGCATGGAGGGGCAGGTGGCCAGCAGGCCCACGGTGAACCAGCCTTCCCGCTCGTTCTTCGAGACGACGTCGGCGAAATGGCCCAGCGCCATGCCGAGCCGCTTCCAGCCGCCGTACTCGGTGTTCTCTTCGGCGGTAAGTCCGATGGTCTCGACCCGGGTCGTGGCAGCGAGGCCATCCAGGATCTGCTGAATGCCGCCCTCGGCCATGGCGGTGGGGCCGGTGGAGAGACCGGTGGGCGAGAAGGGTTGCTTCACCAGCGCGATGCGGAGCCGGCCGTCAGGGGCGGTGTAACGCTGGGCGTATGCCGGCTGAGCGCAGAGGGCCGTGCCAATGAAGAGGATCGCGAAAGACTTCGACATCTCACCTCCAGGTCGGGCTCACCGCGTCAATCCGAAAGGTATCGCCTAGGCCGTGACCCCGGCGGCGCGATAACAGGCCAGCACCTCCGGGCCAAAGCAGGCGAAGGTCACCTCCTGCACCTGGCCCGCGGTGGTCAGAAACCGCTCGGCCTCGGCGACGGCGATTCCGGTGGCTGGCGCCAGCGGGTAACCGTAGATCCCGGTGCTGATGGCGGGGAAGGCGACCGATCGGAGCCGATTCTCCTCGGCGAGTCTGAGCGCGGACCGGTAGGCGCCGGCGAGCAGGTCAGGTTCTCCCGCGCTTCCACCCCGCCAGACCGGCCCGACGGCGTGAATCACGAATCGCGCCGGCAGACCGAAACCCGGTGTGATGCGGGCGTCTCCGGTCGGGCAGGGGGCCAGGTCGGCGCAGGCCCTTGCCAGCTCGGGGCCGGCAGCGCGATGAATGGCGCCACAGACTCCACCGCCGGGAACCAGCAGCTCGTTCGCGGCGTTGACGATGGCATCCACCATCAGGGTGGTGATATCCGCTTGGATTGCTCGGAGTCCCATGGTGACCGGTCTCCCGGCTTCACATACCGGAATTCGATGAGGAAGACTCGGCGCCCCGGCCCATGCTTGGCGACCTTGAGAAGCTCAACCAGCCCGGTGAAACCCGAACGGCGGGCG
>DATCXX010000341.1:0-4351 GCA_036565615.1 Gemmatimonadales bacterium
CACCACCGCCGAGCTGAACGGCGCCGAGGTCGCGGTGCTCGAAGTGGAAACCGCCCGCCGGCTGTTCGGCCGGATCGAGCCGCTGGGCAAGACGGTGCGGATCGGCTCCCGGCCCTTCCGGGTGATCGGCCTCTGGCAGCCCCCCGACAACGCCTTTCAGGCGCCCGGATTCATCGTCGGCGCCATCGTGCCCTACCAGGTGGCCAAGCACGCCTTCAACTACAGCGACACCAACGACCTGTTCATCGTGGTGCTGGGGCGCTCCGGCATTTCGGTGACCGAGGCCAAGGACCAGGCCACCGTCGCTCTGCGGCGGACCCGGGGACTCCGGCCCAGCATGCCCAACACCTTCGACTTCATCACCCAAGACCAGATTCTGGACGTGATCGACCAGCTCACCTCGATGTTCTTCCTGGTCATGACCGCCATCTCCAGCGTGGCCCTGCTGGTCGGCGGCATCGGGGTGATGGCCATCATGATGGTCTCGGTCACCGACCGCACCCGGGAGATCGGGCTCCGGATGGCCTGCGGCGCCACCCGCAAGGAAATCCTCTGGCAATTTCTGGTGGAAGCGGCGACCCTCACCCTGATCGGCGGGCTGATCGGCATTCTCTTCGGGCTGGGCCTGGGCGAGCTGGTCAAGCGGGTGCTGGCGATGCAATCGGGGGTGCCGCTCTGGAGCGCGGTGGTCGCCGCGATGGTCTCGATCGGGATCGGGCTGGTGTTCGGGATGCTGCCGGCCAACCGGGCGTCACGCATGGATCCGGTCGAAGCCCTGAGACACGAATAAGACGCGAAGACGCGAAGGACGCGAAGGACGCGGAGGGCGCGAAGGACGCGAACGCGCCTTCCCCGTCTTCCGCGTCTTCCGCGCCCTTACATGCTTTGTACTCCAAGCATGACGACGTCGTCGACCGCCACCGTCTCATGGGTAAAGAACGGCTCGGCATACCGGGTCCGGATCTGGGAGCCGTAGTGGCCGTTCTGGTGCTCGATCCGGCTGTACAGGTCCTGTCCGGTCGGAAAGATCTCTCCCGCGCTCACCGCCGCGTCGAACTGGCTCGCGTAGCAGCGAATCGCCGCCAGCTTGCGGTCGAACTGGGCGCTGATGTCCACCATCAGGGTGGGCTTGATCGGATCTTCCCGGTAGGCCAGGGCATACAGAATCTTGAAGGGGCGATGGGGCGCGCCTTCGGCGGGATAACGGGCCAGCCCGGAGAGAAAGCAGGCGTCCCGCCCCAGCTCCGAGGCGATCCGGTGGTCGGGATGGCGGCCCACCGCAAAGGGCAGGATCACCACCCGGGGGGCGAAGTGGCGGATCGCTTCCACCACCACCCGGCGGGAGGCTTCGTCGTTGGCGAGGTGGGCATCCCGGAGCCCCGCATTCCGGCGTTCCGTTACGCCCAGGATCCGGGCCGCGGCTTCGGCCTCACGGGCCCGGAGGTCCGCGCTGCCCCGGGTACCCACTTCCCCCGCGGTGAGATCGAGAATGGCGGTGGTGTGACCCTGGTCCACCGCCCGGAGCAGAGTGCCGCCGCAGGTGAGCTCCACGTCGTCCCGATGCGCGGCGATGGCGAGAATGTCGATGGGCATGGGGAAAGCTAAGGGATCGGGGGTCAGAGGTCAGGGGTCGGGGACTCAACTGCCGACCCCTGATCTCTGACCGCTGACCCCTCATCTCGGCATTAGATTTGTCCCCATGCCCCTGCCCCCTGTCTACCTCGACCACGCGGCCACCACACCGGTCCGTTCCGACGTCCTGGAGGCGATGCTTCCCTACCTCAATTCGGGAAGCTTCGGCAATCCCTCCAGTGCCCACCGCTTCGGGCGGGCGGCGCGCGCCGGGCTGGAGCAGGCCCGCAAGGAAGTGGCCGCCGCGGTCGGCGCCGAGCCGAGCCAGGTGGTCTTCACCTCGGGTGGCACCGAGGCCGACAACCTCGCGGTCATCGGCGCGGCGCTGGCCGCCCGGCACCACGGCCGTCCCATGCTGGCCGCGGTATCCGCGGTGGAGCACAAGGCGGTGCTCGCGGCGGCGCATCACGTCGCCCACCTGGGCGGCGAGGAGATCGTGCTGGCGGTGGATTCCGACGGGCTGCTCGACCAGGACGCCCTCGAGGCGGCCCTGACCCGCAGCCCCGCGGTGGTCTCGGTGATGTGGGTGAACAACGAGACCGGGGTGCGCCAGCCGGTGGAAGAAATCGCCCGGCGTTGTGCCGCCGCGGGCGTGCTGCTGCACAGCGATGCGGTGCAGGCGTTCGGCAAGGTCCCGCTGGCGCTCAACGACCTGCCCTGTACCCTGCTCACCATCTCGGGCCACAAGATCGGCGCCCCCAAGGGCATCGGCGCCCTCATCGTGCGGGACCGCAAGGCGGTCGAGGCGATCATCCACGGCGGCGGCCAGCAGTTCGGGATCCGCCCCGGCACCGAGAACGTCGCCGGCGCCGTCGCCCTGGGCCGGGCCGCGGCCCTGGCCGCCGCCGAACAGGCCAGCGAGTCCGTCCGGCTGGCCGGGCTCCGGGACGCCCTGATCGAGCGGCTCCGGGCCGTGGTCCCCGATCTGGTGGTGCACGGAGTCGCCGCGCCCCGCGCGCCCCATGTCCTCAACATCGGCATCCCCGGTACCGACAGCGAGGCGCTGCTCATGCACCTCGACCTGGCCGGGGTGGCCGCCTCGGGCGGCTCCGCCTGCTCCACCGGCGCCATGGAGCCCTCCCACGTGCTGACCGCCATGGGGATCCCCCGGCCGCTCGCCCTGGGCTCGATTCGCCTGAGCCTGGGCCATGAGACCTGTGCGGAAGATCTCGACCGGGTGGTGGAGGTCTTCCCGAAGGTGGTCGAAAAGGTGCGGAAACTCTCCGTGGTATTGGGGCGTGCGTAATAGGACGGTAGGTCTTCAGGCCGGTAGGACGGTAGGGAAGAACCCTGCCGTCCAGCCGTCCAGCCGTCCAGCCGTCCTTGTTGCCATGAGCGGTGGCGTGGACAGCTCGGTCGCCGCGGCGGCGCTGGTGGAGCAGGGCTACGACGTCGTCGGCGCCACCATGAAGCTGTTCTGCTACGGCGACAGCGTCCCCGACCGGCCCTGCTGCTCGCTCGACTCCATCAACGATGCCCGGGACGTCGCGTCCCGCCTCGGCATTCCCCACTATGTCCTGAATTTCGAGGATCGCTTCTCCCGGCACGTCATCCGGGATTTCGTCGAGGAATACAGCCGGGGGCGGACCCCGATCCCCTGCGTGCGCTGCAACTCCTTCACCAAGTTCCGCGATCTCCTGGCCCACGCCGACGCGCTGGGCTGCTCCCACATCGCCACCGGCCATTATGCCGTGGCCCGGGACGGGGCCCTCTACCGGGGCCGCGATCCCAACAAGGACCAGAGCTATTTCCTCTGGGGGATCGACCGGGGCGTGGTGGCCCGGATGCTCACCCCGGTGGGCGAGCTCACCAAGGCCGAGACCCGGTCCGCCGCCCGGCGCCTGGGACTGGCCACGGCCGACAAGCCCGAGTCGGTCGAAATCTGCTTCGTGCCCGACGACGATTACGTGGGTGTGCTGGAGCAGCACCTTCCCGCCGACGCTCCGGCGCTCACCCCGGGGCCGTTCGTGAGCCGCGACGGCACGGTGATCGGCGAGCACCGGGGGTTTGCCCGCTTTACGGTGGGCCAGCGGCGCGGATTGCCGGGCGGAAAGTCGCGCCCTCTCTACGTGCTGGAAATCCGCCCCGAGGATCGCGCCGTGGTGCTGGGCACCGCCGACGAGCTGGGCAGCCGCCGGGTTAGGCTCGAAGAGCTCAACTGGCTGAGTGAGCCGCTGGGCGAGGGCGACCGGTGCGAGGTGCAGATCCGCTACCGTGCCGCGGCGGTTCCCGCCACGGTGCTGGAGGCGCTCCCCGGGGAGCTCATCCTCGAAAGCGACACCCCGCTCCGGGCCGTGACCCCGGGCCAGTCGGGAGTCCTCTACGATGCCGGGGGCAGAGTCCTCGGCGGAGGCGTCATTTCATGAAGGTCCTTCGGTGCGCAGTCCTGACGGCCTGCATCCTCTTCGCTCCTCGCGCTTCGCTCTTCGCTCAAAAACAACCGCTCAGCTTCGAGAAGTTCATTGCGCTGGAAACCGCCAGCGATCCCCGCCCCTCTCCCGACGGCGCGATGGTCGCCTACGGCGTGTCGGTGCCCTCGCTCCAGGAGAACCGCAACATCTCCCGGATCTGGCTGGTTCCCGCGGCGGGCGGCACGGCGCGGATGCTGACCCGCGGGCCCGGCAGCGACCGGGCACCCCGCTGGTCCCCCGACGGCCGGTGGGTGGCGTTCATCTCCACCCGGGGCGGCAGTCCCCAGGTATGGCGGGTGGCGCCGGCC
>DATCXX010000344.1:0-3192 GCA_036565615.1 Gemmatimonadales bacterium
CCGGAGCCACCACCGCCGTATTCACCGTCGAGAATCGCTCGCCCCCAAGGGCGGCGGCGAACTCCGACGCGTGCGCGAAGCGGTCGGCGGGAAGCTTGGCCAGCGCCATGTGCACCGCCTGCTCCACATGGACCGGCACCGTGTCCCGCAGCGTCCGGACCGGCGTGGGCCGCTCGCTCAGCACCTTGGCGACGATCGCCTGCACGCTCGAGCCGGTGAACGGCGGATCGCCGGTGAGCATCTCGTAGGTCACCGCGCCCAGCGCGTAGATGTCGCTCTGCGCGCCGATGGCCCGCTCGCCCATCGCCTGCTCGGGGCTCATGTACTGCGGGGTCCCGAGGGAGAGTCCGGTCTGGGTCATCCGCGCCCCGCCGGCCTGCTGCACCGCGAGGGCGATCCCGAAGTCGGCCACCAGCGCATGCCCACCCTGGAGCAGGATGTTCTCCGGCTTGATGTCGCGGTGGATGATCCCGATCGCATGCGCGGCGCCCAGGGCGTCGGCCACCTCGCGGGCGATCCGGAGCGCCGCGTCGATGGGCAGCTGCCGCTCCCGCTCCAGCCGGGTCCGCAGCGTCTCCCCCCGCACGTAGGGCATGACGTAGAACAGCAGCCCATCCGCCTCACCGCTGTCCAGCAGCGGCAGGATGTGGGGATGCTGGAGCCGCGCCGTGGTCTTGATCTCGCTGAGGAACCGGTCGCCCCCAAGGGCCGCGCCCAAATCCGGATGCAGCACCTTGATGGCGACTTCCCGCTCGTGCCGAAGGTCGTGGGCGAGGTAGACCGTGGCCATGCCGCCCTGGCCCAGCTCCCGCTCGATCCGGTAGCGGCCGGCCAGGGCGGCGCTCAGGCGCTCACTCACTGGCCCCCCTGCTTGGCGAGCTGGTTCCGCATCTCGGTCCGGAAGCCGCGAATCACCACCGTCCGGACCTCGCGCACCGGCCGCACCAGCGCAAAGGTGCCGTCAGGTCCGACGTCGAAGGGTGCGTGGAGCGCGTCATCCAGCGAGTAGTCACCCTCGAACAGTATTCGCCGTCCGGTGACCGCAGGATCCGGCGTGAACGAGAGGGTCGTGGCCACCATGCGGTTGGCCTGGGGATAATAGAGCGTCCGGCCGTCCCGGCTCCAGATCGGGAGTCCGCCGCCGCCGGTCGAGACCTGCACTCGGCCTCCGGGGCCCGGAAATGGCGCCACGAACACTTCCCGCACCCCGCCGGTCTCCGAGCTGTACGCCAGCCACTTCCCGTCGGGGGAGAAGCGCGCCCCGGTTTCGAATTCGAGATTATCGGTCACCTTGTAGGGCACGGTATCCGGAAGCTTCCAGGACCAGATATCCTGACTGCTCGCGAACCCCGAGGAGACCCGAGCCAGGACCGTGGCGCCGTCCCGTGACATCACCAGCTCATTGACCGCGGTATGGGGCGCGGGAACGGCCGTCTCGCTGCCGCCATCCACCGTCCGCACCGCGATGGAATTTCCCCTCGGTGCCTGTAGCCGATAAAACACCCGCCTGCCGTCCGGCGACCATTCCGGTCGGTCCCGCGTGGTCGCGACCTCGTCCCCCGCGAATTTGGAGAGGATGCCGCTGGCCCGGTCGAGCATCCAGATCGTCCGCCGGTTCGAGCTTTCGACCGATACGACCACCCGGCGGCCGTCGGGGGAAAAGCGCGGTGTCTGGAAGCCCATGGTATCGGGCACCGCGGTCCGCGTGGTGCCCTGTGCATCGGCATACAGCAGCTGCGACGCGGTCGCGCCATCCCGGTACAGGAGATCGCCGCCGTGGGAGAGGGTCGCGATGGCCAGGCCGGTGCCGATGCTCATCTGCACTGCGTTGGCGACCCGGAGCCCCGGAGCGGTGGTGACCCTGGCGCGGGCATCGAATGGCGCCGCCATCACGTCGCCGTTGCGGGCGACGTAAACCAGCTTGCCGTCCAGCACGCCGAGCGGGTGATAGGCTTCATCGTTGACCTGGACGGCGGTGCCGTCCCTGAGCGATCCGGCGTACACGAAGACCGAATCCCCGACCGCGGAGAAGGAGGAGAACAGCACGGCGTCGGGGTCCAGCAGCGCCACCGGCCATCGGAGGCCGGACGAGCCCTTGGCCTTGAAGAGCTCGCGGACCCGGCCGCCGTCCTGGCTCACGACAAACAGCGTGGTCGAGGCGTTGGTCGCGAAGACGATTTCGCCGTTCCCCGCCCAGGCCAGCCCGCGGGAGATGGCCCCGGGAACCGGCGCGAGCTCGAACGGCGTTCCTCCTTCCAGGGGCAGCTTCACCAGACGGGCGCCGGTAAAGAACGCCAGCCACTTGCCGTCGGGGGAGAAGGCAGGGTCGGTCGCGCCGGCGGTCCCGGGAATGGCCACCGACTCGAGCTCGTCGAAGCGGCGCCGGTAGAGCTGCTGGGTTCGCCCGCCCATGCTCGCCACGTAAACCATGGTCGAGCCATCCGGGGAAAGGGCGAACACCTTCCCGATGATCACCGGGGTCCGCTCGCCGGGTCTTTGATCGAGCACGAACCTGGTGGCACTCATGGCGATCGCCGGGGCTTCACCGGTGGAGCGGCCCAGCAGCCAGCCGCCCAGGCCGAAGAGCGCCGCGCTCATCATGCCGGCGAAGGCCAGCTGCGCGGTGCGCCGGACCTTTTCGCCCGGGGCCAACGCGGTGCGCACCGTGGTGATCGGGGCATCGGCCCGGAGCGCCGCGACAAACTCCACCGCGGTGCCGAACCGGTCGGCCGGAAGCTTGGCCAGCGCCCGGAGCACCGCCTGCTCCACCGCGGGAGGCACGGTGTCCCGCACCGTGCTGGGCGGCACCGGCCGCTCGGTGAGCGCCTTGGCGATGATGGCCTGCACCGTGGCGCCGGTGAAGGGCGGATCGCCGGTGAGCATTTCATAGGTCACCGCGCCCAGCGCATAGATGTCGCTCCGGGCGTCCACCGCGCGCTCGCCCATCGCCTGCTCGGGCGACATGTACTGCGGGGTGCCGAGCGAGAGGCCGGTTTGGGTCATCCGGGCGCCGCCGGCGTGCTGGACCGCGAGCGCGATCCCGAAGTCCGCCACCAGAGCATGGCCGCCCTGGAGCAGGATGTTCTCCGGCTTGATGTCGCGGTGGATGATGCCGAGGGCGTGCGCGGCGCCGAGTGCGTCGGCCACTTCGCGCGCGATGCGCAGGGCGTCTTCCATCGGGAGCTGCCGCTC
>DATCXX010000361.1:0-2991 GCA_036565615.1 Gemmatimonadales bacterium
CGCGTCACCCATATCGGCGGGCTGCCGATCGACCAGGTCGATGCCCGGGTCCGGAGCTGTTTTCCCAGCGCCGCCCAGGAGAACGACTGGTACGTGCTGAGCACCAGCCCCGCATTCCTTGTCCGCCCCGAGGTGCTCCACACGCTGGGCGTCGTGCCCGATCTGGCCGCCGCACCCTTCACGTTCGAGGACGATCAGGGCGAGCGGTTCACCCTGGCGATCGCGCCCATCGCGGCTCCGCCCGTGGTGCAGGGGGGCTTCGCGATCCCGGGGATGCAGTCCGCCTCGGCCCGGCAGCCCCTCTTCCGGCAGAGGCCGGGCGAGCGGTTCTGGTTTGTCTATTTGCCCGAAGCGGAGGCCGTGTACCTGAGCTTCCGGGGATACCAGTCGCTGGGTGAGAACGCGCGCAGCCTGTTCCGGTTCATCGACAGCACCGGAGCCCGCCGCCTGGTCGTCGATCTGCGCCAGAACGGGGGAGGCGACTTCCTCGAGGGCCGCCGGCACCTGATCCTGCCGTTGCAGCGACATCCGACCCTCAACCAGCCGGGCCGGCTCTACGTGATTGTCGGCCGGCGGACCTTCTCGGCCGCGATGGCCAACGCCATCGATTTCAAGAAGCTGACCAGGGCGACCCTGGTGGGGGAG
Source organism: Gemmatimonadales bacterium (assembly GCA_036565615.1). GTDB lineage: Bacteria > Gemmatimonadota > Gemmatimonadetes > Gemmatimonadales > GWC2-71-9 > JABFSM01. The sequence continues at coordinate 646 of DATCXX010000361.1, forward strand.
CCGGTCGGCGAGCGACCCAACAGCTATTCCGAGAATGACGAGATGACGCTGCCGAACTCGGGGCTGGTGGTCTCCTACTCCACCCGGTACTACAAATTCCTCGACCAGGACCTGCCGGCGTTCCTGCCCGACGTGCGCATCGATCCGAGCTGGCCGGATTTCCGGGCAGGCCGGGATCCGGTCATGGAATGGATTCTCCGGCAGGCCCGGTGACCGCCGGGGTCAGATGATCCCGGCTTTGCGGGCGATACCGAGCCGCTTCCCGAACTCGTAATACACGAAGTGGGTGACCTTGCCCTGGCGGTTGCGGCGGAAGCGGCCCTCTCCGTCGTACTCCCGGGTCAGCAGCGATCCGTCGGCGCCGGACACCAGCAGGTGCCGTTGCCCTGCCGCCTCGCTGAACAGGGCGGCGCCCTCCCGAACGATCGCGACGCGATGATCGGGCCGGCGCTCGAACCGGTACTCCCCCACATATTCGTCGAGCAGTCCCCGGCGCACCTTCTCAATGAAGGGTTGGGATGGGGACAGCCGCACGAAGTCCCGTCTCACCGTGGCCGGCAGCCGGCGGCGGATGCGCAACCGGGCGGCGTGCAGGCGCTTGGCCACGGTTCCCGGCTTGAGCCGCATGATCCGGGCGATCTCGGGCTGACTGTGTCCGAGGAAGTAGTAGAGCACCGTGACCTGGCGTTCGCCCTCCGGGAGGGCGGCAAGCGCGGCCGCCACCAGGTCCTGGTAGTCGACCCGTCCGAGATCGGATTCGGCCGCGCCGGGCCCGGCGGTGGCATCCGGGGTCCCGGGGCGGCGTCTCCGCCGGCGGGCACACTGCCGGGCGACGATGGTCTTGAGCCATGCCTCGAACGCCGAGGGGTCGCGGAGCTGGCGCAGGCGAAGCCAGGCGGTCGTGATCGCCTCCTGCACCGCATCCTGGGCGTCGTCCCGGTCTGCCAGCAACGACCGGGCGAGGCCCAAGGCCCCCGCCGCCGACCGCTCGATCAGCCGGCTGAACCCGGCATGCTGCCGGTGCAGCGGCGCCGAAGGATCGCGGGCCTGCGCTACCAGAGATGCCCAGTCCTCGACAGCCATCGTCACGATCGTGGCTCCGGCCGGCGGGACAGGATGAACGACCGGCGGCGACCCAGCGCCACCGCGGTCGCCAGCACCAGGGGGAGGATCTCGCTGGTTACCTGGCCCGGCCGGCCCCAGTAAATGTGTGTTGCCATGGCGCCCAGCATGATGGCGATGATGATGAGAGCGCCGGCTGCCGCCGTCCGCTTCCACAATAACAATAGCGCTGCCGCGGTCTCCCCGACCCCGATCAGGAGCCGGAACCAGACCGGGAAGTGCCAGACCCGGAAGGCTCTGGCCCACCCGCTGTCGTCCGAGAACTTGGAGATGCCCTGCCTGGCGAAGACCCAGGCCAGGAACAGCGCGAACACCCACAGCACGACCTCCATCAGGATCCGGCGCCAGTTTCCCACAAGCCCCTCCTCGAGTGTGTCTGAGTAAGAGCCGCGAAGGGACGAAACCATTACCAAAGGGGTGCCGGTCTTGACACGCCGGGCGGGCGAACCCATCTTAGCCTCATCTCATGAGGTTATGATGCCCACTCGGGTCCCCGAGCGACTGTTCCACGGCACCCTCGACGCGCTGATCCTCCAGGCGCTGGTCGGCGGTGCCCGCCACGGCTACGACATCGCTGCCTGGCTCGAGACCACCAGCTCCGACGCCTTCAGCATCGAGGACGCCGCCCTGTATACCGCGCTCCACAAGATGGAGGAGCGGGGCTGGATCGAAGCCGAGTGGGGCCTCTCCTCCAGGAAGAAGCGAGCGAAGTTCTACCGGCTGACCCCTACAGGTCGGCGACAGCTGGCGTCCCGGGTTGGCGAGTGGACCGCGTACGTCGAGGCGGTGGACCGGATCCTCCGGCCGGGTCGGTTCGCCACGGGCTCGGCATGATCGAGCCCATCTGGCGCCGGGTGCTCCGGCTGCACGGCCCCGACCCCCGCGCCGACATCCGGGACGAATTCGCCTTTCATCTCGAGGAGCGGATCGAAGCCCTGATGGCAAAAGGAATGACCGAGGCGAGCGCACGCGAGGAGGCCCTGCGCCGGTTCGGTGATCTCTCCCGCGCCGAGTCCACCTGCTACGATATCGGGGCCCGCCGGGCGCGCCGGGTGCGGTGGCGCGAGCGGCTGGAGTCGGTCGGGCAGGACGTCGTCTATGCCATCAAGGCGATGGGTCGCGCCCCCGGCTTCACCCTGGCCGTCGTGGCGACCATTGCGCTCGGCATCGGTGCCAACACCGCCGTCTTCAGCTTGCTCAACGCGCTGCTGTTCCAGCCGCTCC
>DATCXX010000384.1:0-3618 GCA_036565615.1 Gemmatimonadales bacterium
GAGCCGGAGCACCCGGGGACGCTGCCGGGAAGGAAAGGCCCCGCCCCCCAGCAGCGTCATCGGCATCGGCTTGAGCCCCCGGGTTGCGAGCTGCACCAGCTCGGCGATCGGGTCGGCCCGGTCGGAGGTTACCTCACCGAAAAACTTGAGGGTCAGGTGCAGCGCGTCGTCGCGGACCCAGCGCACCGGCCATTCCTTCTGTTGGAGCTCGCGGAGCAGATCGCCGGCGTGCTCCATCGCGGGCGACGGAATCGGGACGCCAATAAACAGCCGCATCAGGCCAGCACGAGCAGGCTGCCCCGCCGGTAGCCGCGGGCGTCGCGCTCTACCGCTTCGAACCCCAGGCCCGAGAGGTGCGAGACGATGTCGGCCCAGTGCCGATCCACCCGATCGAACTCTCCCGGGGCGACTTCGATGCGGGCCCGGACGCCGAGGTGCCGCACCCGGAGATCGCCGGTCACGCCGAGGCTTCGGAGAAACTCCTCGGCGCGCTCCACCTGGCGGAGCCGCTCCGGGGTGATGGCCAGACCGTACTGCACCCGGCTGGAAAGGCAGGGCGACGCCGGCGCGTCCCAGAGCGGGAGGCCGAGACTCCGCGCCATCTGGCGAATCGCCGGCTTGCCGAGGCCCAGCTCCGCCAGGGGCGAGCGGACCCCGCGCTCGAGCCCGGCGGCGCGGCCGGGCCGGTGCTCGGTGAGATCGTCGGCGTGAGTGCCGTCGATGACGCAGTCGAAGGCAAGCAGGGCGGCGAGCGAGGTCAGCCGGCTCCAGAGCTCGGTCTTGCAGTGGTAGCAGCGGTTGACCGGATTCTCCAGGTAGTTGGGGTCTTCGAGCTCCCGGGTCTCGAGCTCACGAACCGGGAGGTCGAATTGCGCCGCCAGCGCCAGCGCGGCGCGGTGCTGCGCCTCCGGGTACGAGGCGCTCCGGCCGATCACCGCGACGAAATCTCCGGCGGGCAATGCCCGTCTCGCCGCCACCGCGAGCAGCGCGGAATCCACCCCGCCGGAGTATCCCAGCAGGACGCGGCCGAGGCTCTGGAGATGATCGGTCAGGCGGGAGAGATCGTGCATGCCCAAACGTAACGCCGTCGCGGGGCAACGGAAGCGGATTTAGCTTGGGGGATGGCCGACGATCCCTGGATGTTAGCGGGACCCAATCTTCGGATTCCCCGGGCGGAAGTGAGCTTCCGCGCCACCCGCGCTGGTGGGCCCGGCGGCCAGCACGTCAACACCTCCTCGACCCGGGTCGAGCTGTGGTGGAATCTCGAGGAAAGCACCGCGCCCAGTGAGGCACAGCGCACCATACTGCGCGAGCGGCTGGCCCGTCGGCTCGATGGCGAGGGTTGGCTCCGGCTGGTCGAGGCGGGAAGCCGGAGCCAGCTCCGCAATCGCGAGGCGGTGGAGGAGCGATTCCTCCTGCTGCTGGAGGCGGCGCTGAAGCCGCGGAAAGTGCGGAAGCCGACCCGGGTGCCCCGGAGCGAGAAGGCCCGGCGGCTCGAGGGAAAGCGGCTTCGCTCGGACATCAAGCGGATGCGGGGCAAGGTGGCGGGCGATGAGTAGATGGATCGAGGATGCCGGCGAACGGCTCAGCCTGTACCACGCGGCCACCTGGCTTTTCATCGCCATGACCGCCTTCGGGATCATGGTGGCCTACTGGCTCATGGCCAAGGACCGGATCGGAATCCTCGGCGCGGCGGGCGTGCTCGCGCTGGCCTGGATGCTCGCGGCCGGGCTCACCGTGGCGGTCTGGACCCTGAGCGGCGCGGCGAGCCGCACTCTGGTGCAGACGATGACCGGGGCGGGAAATCTGCCCCCTGCGCCGAGCTTTTCGTTGCAGGAGTCGCTGGTGATCCGCGGGAAGTTCGACGAAGCCGCCGAGGCCTATCGGGCCCACCTGGCGCAGACCCCCGACGACTTCCACGCCCGGCTGGCCCTGGCGGCGCTCTGGCGCGATCACCTGAAGGATCCCGCCATGGCGGAGAAGCTGTACCTGGAGGCGCGGAGCCGGCGGCCGCCGCCGGGCTTCGACTTCGCCATCGGGAACGCGCTGATCGATCTCTACCATCACACCGGCCAGCGGGGCCGGGAGCTGGCCGAGCTGGCCCGTTTCGCCGAGCGGTTCAGGAACACCCCGGATGGGGCCAGGGCCCGGCAGGCCATCGCCCGCATCAAAGCGTCGGAGCAATGAAGGGGTGGCGCTACTTCGGTACCCGCGAAGTGCGGGAGGCCCGGGCCTGGGCGGCAGCAGGAGGGATCGCGGTGCACGAGAACATCTGGGCCTCGCGCGGCCGGCGCACCTGCCATTTGCTGGCGCGGGATGAGCCGTCATTGCTCGCGGCGGCCCGCTCGGTCGGATGCGACGACCGCTGGATCCAGCGGACCAACACCCTGCATTTTGATCTGGTGGAGGTGTATCTGGAGCGGGCGCTGGAGAAGTGCGTGAGACGTGAGACGTGAGACGTGAGAGGTGAGAGGTGAGACGGGCGGGCCGCGCCCCCGCGTCCTCCGCGTCCTCCGCGCCGCATCTACCCCCGTTTCGCGACCGGCACCACCAGCTTTTCCGCGGTGTGGGTCTCGGAAAACTTGGCCACCTTGGTCGCCACCAGCCCCGCGGCTCGCCCCGCCGCGAAGATCGCGGTGTCCTTGACCCCTTCCTTCCCCTTGGGATGAATCACCCAGATCGCCCCGCTGGGCCGCAATGAGACGGCCGCCGGGGCGATCCGCGACATCTCGGGATCCCGCTCGACCCCCAGCAATATCAAATCAGAATCCTTCCTGATCCGCCCCCAGGAGACCGTCGCCCCCGCCGCGGTGAGCTCGTCCTGGAGCGCCGGATCGGTGACGCCCTGGCACGACACCACCATGCCCGGCTTGACGCCGAGCTTCTCGAGCCGGGATTTGGGGTTGAGGATCCGGTCGGCCCAGCGCGCGGCTTCGGGGCCCAGGTGCAGCACGGTGCGGGAGTTTCCGTGCGAGACGATCAGTTTGCGCCCGTCCACCACGGCAGCTTCGACCGACTTGAGCGGGATCCGGGCCTTGAGCGCCCCGCGCACGATCAGCTCCTCGGTCTCCAGCAGGACCCGGGCGTCTCCCGCTCCGGCCTCGGTTTCCACTCTACAGGTGGTCTCAATGCCCATCGTCCGCTCTCTCCTCGGCGCTCAAATTGCGCCGGTTCGCGCCCAGCCGGCCATGAAGGTCCGCCAGCAACCGCTTGCCGGGTGACTCCCGCGCACCCAGCCGGACCAGGACCCGGACCAGCGGGTTTCCCACCTCGGCCCGCTCGGTCACCGTCACCAGAGTCCCATTGATGGTAGCGCGGAGCTGGACGATTCGCTCGGGGAGCCCGGGCCGGCCGTCCTCTCTCCGGTGGATCACCAGCCGCCGGGGCGGATCCGATTCGGTGAGCTCCATCACCTGATCCTCTCCGCTCCCCACTTCGAGCCAGGTTGTCCGGCCATCCGCCGCGGGAAGCCGCTCGATCCGGTCTAGGTCCGACCGCCAGGACGACATCCCCTCGAGGTCGGTGAGGACCCGCCAAACCGCTTCGGGGGCCCGGTCGAAGCTTTCCCGCGCGGTGGTGCGATGCTCGGCGGGGAGGGCGGCGCCCGCGAGATACGCC
>DATCXX010000394.1:0-5704 GCA_036565615.1 Gemmatimonadales bacterium
GTCCGATCCTGATCCGTTCCTCGGCGATGACCGGGCCGCCGATCCAGGCCGAGTCACCGATCATCACCCGGCGCCGGGCGACGACGCTGCCGCGCACCCGGGCCCAACTGGCCAGCTCCACATCGCGATGCGCCTTGACGCTTCCTTCCACGACTGCGCCCTCGCGGAGCGTGAGGGTCCCGGCCACCACCAGGCTCGCGGTCACCCGGACTCCCCCGGGAATCTCCAGATCTCCCTCCACCCGGTAGTGGTCTCCGATCAGGCGCGCATACTCGGGAAGGGTGAACGGCTGGGCGGCGGATGCGGCGGCGGGCGGAAATCCGTGCTCGATGCCCACCGAGATGCGGGGCGCGCCGATCCGCTCGAACACCACGTTGCCTCCCAGCACCACCGCCTGGTCCGAGGTGATCCGGCCCCGCAGCACCGAATGCGAACCCACCCCCAGAATGCCGCCGGCATGGGCCCAGCGGAGCACGGTGCTGCGCTCGCCCAGGCCGAGCTCCCGATCGGCGTAGATGGCGCGATAGACCGAGCCGGCTCCGCCGATCATGGGGGCGCGGGCATAGACCTCCATCAGGAAGGTCTCGTCGTCCTGGAGCGTCATCGCGCCGTCCACCACCACCAGCCGGTTCTGAGTCCCCGGCTCGACCTCGTGGGTCAGTCCCTGGGGCGACTTGCGCACCCGGATGAACTGGGTGCCGTCGGGGAGCTTGCCCACGTAGTCGCCGGCCTGTGCCTCGCCGGGCAGCGCCGCCATCTGGCGGTCGAGGTACTGGCGGAAGTTCCGGGCGAAGTAGGCCACGTAGCCGGAGGAGCGGTCCACCACCTTGAGCGGCGCGACGTCGGTGGGACGCGCCAGCTCGCGGAACGCCGGAAGCAGCGGCAGCAGCAGCCAGAGCAGGGTCACTCCCAGGAGGGCCAGGAAGGGCAGCATGTCAGCCGTTCCGATTGGGAATTACCACGCCGGCCTCGCGATAGCGCTCGGTCTTTTCCCAGCGCTGGTCTTCCTTGCGCCAGAAGGTGGCCATCTGGACCAGGGTCGCCCACGACACCGAGACCAGGCTCACCAGGAATCCCGCGATCAGGAAGGGCAGCAGCCTGATCCGGCCCCGGGAGCCGTCCAGCCGGGCGCCTGCGGCCACTTCGAAGAACGCCGCGAAGTTGCCCAGGGTGCTGTACATCGCGACCGCGAGGATCACGTAGACGCCGGAGGAGAGCTGCACCCCCAGGTAGTAGAGTGCGACCGCGAGGGCCCAGCCCAGAAGGAGGAGCGGACCCACCGCAAAGACGCCGAGCAGCAGCAGCCCGTCCACCACCGCCCGGCGGCGCAGGTGGGCCGGCCGCTTCAGCAGCGGCCACCAGTAGCGCGCCAGCGCCTGGTTGTGTCCCCGGGCCCAGCGCTTGATCTGCCGGATCCGGCTGGGCCAGGTCTCGGGAACTTCCTCGTAGCACTCGGAGCGGTTCTGGTAGACCACTTCCCACCCCGCCAGGATCAGCCGGAAGGTGATGTCGGTGTCTTCGGCGAGGGTGTCGTCCCGCCAGCCGCCCGCGTGGATGAGCGCCGCCCGGCGGACTCCGCCCACCGTCCCGCCGTACTGGGGAATCAGGCCCAGGTTCATCCGGGCCTGCTGGTCCACCTGGTAGCCCCCGGTGCGCTCGAGATCGAGCAGCCGGGTGAGCAGGGTCTTGTTGACGTTCATCGGCACCACTCGCCCCATCACCGCGCCGACTTCGGGATCGAAGAACGGCCCCACCAGCTGCTTGATGAGACCGCGCCCCGGCAGATAGTCGGCGTCGAAGACCAGGTGAATGGCGGCGTCGGATGCCCTCATCGCGTCTTTCAGGGCGGCTGCCTTGCCGGGCTTCCCGCCGGGGCGGTGGAACGGGACCACCCGGACCGGGAAGCGCCCGGCGTAGTCGGCGAGAATCCGGCCGGTGCCGTCGGTGGAGCGGTCGTTGATCGGGATGATGACCAGCTGGCGCTCCGGGTAGTCGCAGGACAGGAGCGCGTCGAGCATCTGGGCGATCACCCGCTCTTCGTTGTGGCAGGGCACGAACACCGCAACCCGGGGCCAGGCCGCGGTCCCGATGTCCACGTAGGGCTGGCGGTGGCGGCCGAACAGCCGGTTCAGGGTAAAGAGGTAGTGCCGGACGGTGTAGACGATCAGCACCGCCACGATGGCGTAGAGAGGAATCAGCAGCGCGAGTCTCATGCGCGCCGGCCCCGGGCCGGCATGGCGAGGTGCGCCGGCGGCGAAAGCTCCCGGCGCTCCAGCTCACCGCGCCAGGAGAGCGCCCAGCCGTAGAACGCGACGAAGACCAGCACGTCGAGCAGCAGACCGAATACCAGGAACAGCACCGGCATCAGCACCGCCGAGCCGTGGAGCACCAGCCAGATGTGCACCAGCACCTGGAGCGGAATGAAGACCGCCAGGTGAGCCAGGATCGCCAGGGTGAGCAGCAGCTTCTTCCAGAAGGCGAGATCGAAGACGTGGAGGGTGAGGCCCAGCACCAGCGGCACCAGCGCCATCACCACCAGCCCGGCCGAAAGCAGAATGAAGACGTGATCCTGAAGCCGGTAGGGAAACGATTCGGTGGAAAAGGCAAAGAACGCGATGGCGCTTCCCTCCACCAGGGCGAGGAGGCGGAGGAAGTAGCGAAGCGGGGTGAGCCGGACCGGGAGCAGGAAGCTCAGGGCAAAGACCAGCGCGGCGACCAGCGCCGCGATCCAGATCTCCCGGGTACCGGGAAGGGGCGTCATCACCGCCAGCACCGGCAGGGTGAACTCGAGTCCGCCCGGCATGGTCAAGATCTGATCGCCCAGGGGAACCTGGAGACCGAGGAAGTCGCGCGCCTGCTCGAAGACTTCCTGCCAGAACCGGCCCAGCCCGGGAAGCGCGGCATAGAGGAGCAGCAGGCCGCCCAGCGAGAGCAGCAGAGTGGTGAGCAGCCGGAATGCAGTCCAGGGCAGGCCCACCATCGAGCGGTGCGGGGTGATGACGCCGCCGCGGACCCCGCGGACCCGCATGGCTTCGAGCCTGCGAGCCCGCTCCAGCTCCGGGCGCCCGCGCTTACCAGGCATGGAAGAGCCCGAGCGACGCACCGGCCCGGGTATAGAAGGGGTTGTGATACCAGTCGCCGCCGATAACTGTGCCCACGGAACGGGCGAACCAGATCCGCCAGGTCAGGCCCGCTTCCTCGCTGTTGAATTCCCGGAGCGGCGCCCCGGGGCCGGCGAGCTGGTAGCCCTCGCCACCGGCGCTGCCCCGCAGGGTCAGCAGGCTCGACCCGCTCCGGCCCACCGAGAGCGATCCGTAGCCGCGCGCGGAGGTGACCGATCCGGGATTGCTCCGGTTGATCCGGGCGCCGCCTTCCAGCAGCACCGACCCGCCCGCATACCAGGTGAGCGCGCCGAACAGGGCCCGGTCCTCGAATCCCGATTTGGCGTCCACCAGGGTGCCGCCCGCGGTCAGGATCAGGGACCGCGCGGAGCCCAGCTTCAGACTGAGACTGGCATCGAGCCGGAGGTCGGGGAGGACGAAATCGCCGCTGCCGGCGCCGACGCCGACCTGAGTGTAAAAGCGGTCCGAGAAGGTGTGGACATTGGCCAGCGCGCCGTAGACGCCCCGGTCGCGGAACGCTTCCTGGGCCTTGGCGTCGAGGTACCAGACGTTCCGGGATCCGGCGAGCACCGCCCTGCCATAGGCGCCCTTCCAGTCCCCGAAGTCATTGGTTACGCCCTGGTAGAAGGCGCCGGCTTCGAGCCAGCTCTGGGCGCTCAGGCGAGGAGCGGTGGCAAGGAGGCAAAGACGCAACGACACAAGGACGCAAAGGCGCAAAGTGGGCGTCATAAAGCTCAGTGCTGCGGGACGGGCGCATCCACCACCGGCGCGGAGAAGAGCCGGCCGATGCGAAAGCGCTCCGCGATGATATCCGCGATCCGGGTAGCGGCGTGGCCGTCGCCGAACGGATTGCCGCCGCTGATCATGGCGCGATAGGCCACCGGATCCGAGAGAATATGGGACGCCTCCTCCACGATCATCTCCCGGTCGGTGCCGACCAGCTTGCCGAATCCCGACTCCACCACCTCGGGCCGCTCGGTGACGGTGCGGAGGATGAGCACCGGCTTGTGCATCGCGGGCGCCTCTTCCTGGATCCCGCCCGAGTCGGTGAGCACCAGCACGCTCCGCCGCATCACCTCGATCAGGTCGGGATACTCCAGCGGCTCCAGGAGGGATATACCGGGAACGTCGCGGAGCTCCTCGAAGATGATCTCCCGCACGTAGGGGTTGAGGTGGACCGGGATCACGATCTCGGTTGCCGGATGGGTCTCGACCAGCCGCCGGAACGCGGCGCAGACATTCCGGAGATTCTGGCCCAGGTTTTCCCGCCGGTGCACCGTGGCCAGGATGACCTGCTTCGAATCCCAGCCCAGCGCATTCAGCGCCGGGTCGTCGAATACCCCGTCATGGCGGATCGAGGCCAGCGCATCCACGATGGTATTGCCGGTGACGTAGATGTGCTCCTCCGGAACCCGCTCGGCCATCAGGTTGCAGCGGGCCCGGTCGGTGGGCGCAAAATGAATGTCGGTGACGCAGCTCGCCATCCGGCGGTTGACTTCTTCGGGGAAGGGCCGCCGCGCGTCGCCGGAGCGGAGCCCCGCCTCGACGTGGCCGATGGGGACCCCGTTGTAGAACGCGGCGAGCGCCGCGGCGATGACGGTGCTGGTGTCGCCCTGCACCAGCAGCAGATCGGGCTTCACTTCGCGGAAGGTGCCGGTCAGGGCGATCAGCGCCCGGGCGGTGAAATCCGCCAGGGTCTGATTGGCGTGGGTCAGCCCCAGGTCAATGTCGGAGGCGAGGGAGAAGGCGTGCATCGCCTGCGCCAGCATTTCGCGCTGCTGCGAGGTGGTGATCACCACGGTCTCGAACAGGTCGGCGCGGCGGCGGAGCTCCTGGATGACGGGAGCCATCTTGATCGCTTCGGGACGGGTCCCGAGGACTACCGCGATACGGTGCTTCGGCCGGCCTGACGTGGGCATGGCCATCTATAAGTGCAAAATGGGGGCCGGGTGTCCTCTTTCTGTAAAGTGTTGACCGACAAAGACCTGGCGGCCGGGGCCGAGGGTCAGAAAGCCAGACTCATACCGAAACCGCCCGGAGAAACCGCGACTCGGGCCTGGAAACGGTGGACGAAGCGCGCCGAGAGAATGCCGATTCCCGCGCCGAAGACAACGTCCGAGGCCCAGTGCTTGTCGTCATGCATCCGGGCGTAGGCGGTGAGGGTGGCCAGGGTAAAAAATCCGAGGTCGGTCCACTTGTCCGGGGTTTCCCGCGCGAATGAGGTGGCCAGGGCGAAGGCCACCGTGCTGTGACCGGAAGGAAAGGAGGCATCGCTGGTTCGAAACAGGTGAAAACTGTAGGGATTGTCGATCGAGTTGAGGGGGCGGTCTCTTCCCGCGATCGCCTTGAGCACCATGGTAGCGCCTCCGCCCAGCAGGGAGGACTTGAGCGCGCGCGACGCCACGCCGTAGATGCCCCTCTTTCCCAGCAGCTTGCTCCCTGCCGAGATGGTGAACAGGCTGCCATAGACGATCACCGGGTCGCCCATCCCGTTGCCGATATCGGAGAGCGTTCTACCCAGCCGGTCGTGGGGATCGTTGAGGCGGTCACGAATGCTCTGGTCGGTTGCCAGCGCGAGGCCG
>DATCXX010000408.1:0-8428 GCA_036565615.1 Gemmatimonadales bacterium
CTCCGAGGTGGCGCCGGAAGGCATCTCGGCAGAGGTCTGGGATCACGCGCTCGCGGCGCACAAGGCCGCCACGACGGCCGGCAAGACCACCAGTCTCAAGCTCACCATCATCGACTACAGCCGGCCCGCCACCGAGAAGCGGCTCTGGGTAGTGGACGTGATCTCCCGCACCGTCCTGCAGGCCGAGTACGTGGCCCACGGCGAGGGCTCCGGCGATCTGCTGCCGACCCGGTTTTCCAATCAGGACGGCACCCATCAGTCGAGTCTGGGCACCTTCATCACCGGAACCACCTTCACAGGGATCCGGGGGCACTCGCTCCGGCTCCATGGTCTGGAGCCCGGCATCAACGACAATGCCTACGCCCGGGGCATCGTGATCCACGGCACCCCGGGGGTCAGCGCGGCGAAAGCCCGTCAGGGCAAGATGGGGCGGACCGAAGGGTGTCCCGCGGTGTCGAGTGAGGCGGCCGCGCGGCTGATCGCGTTGATCGCCCACGGGACGGTGGTGTTCGCCTGGTACCCGGAGACCAGCTTCCTCCAGACTTCGGCCTTTCTCGATCGTGAGGCGGCGGCCGGGAGGCTCGGCTCCCACTAACTAGGGCTCCCACTAACTAGCAAGTTCGCGCCCTCGCGTCCTTCGCGTCCCCGTCCTCCGCGCCCTCCGCGTCTTTCGCGTCTTTCGCGTCTTCACGCGGTAATCGCTCGTTTCCCCCGTAATACGAAGGTCAGCAGGAACCCCATCACGAATCCCCCCACGTGGGCCATGTAGGCCACCCCGCCGCCCTCATCCACGTTACTGGCCACCGATCCGATTCCACTGAACAATTGCAAGGCAAACCAGAGGCCGATGACCATCAGGGCCGGGGCCGGCACCACGCCTCTTCCCATCATCACATGCACCCGGCCCCGCGGGTACAGCAGCAGGTAGGCGCCCAGGACTCCGGCCACCGCGCCCGAGGCACCCAGGTTGGGCACCGCGGAATCGGCGCTGAACGCCAGCTGGGCGAAGGTGGCCGCAATGCCACAGACCAGGTAGAAGAGCACGAACCTGGCGTGGCCGAAGCGGTCTTCGACATTGTCGCCGAAGATCCAGAGGTAGAGCATGTTGCCAAGCAGGTGGAGCCAGCCGGCGTGCATGAACATCGCGGTGAACAGGGTGGCAAAATCGCCCGCGGGATCCGCCAGGAAGCGCCGGGGCACGAAGGCCCAGCGCTGAATGAACGCCTCCCCGCCGCTCATCTCCACCAGGAAGAAGACCACATTGAGCGCGATCAGGACATATGTCACGACCGGCGTAATCCGGCGGCCGGTATTGTCGTCACCGATGGGGAGCATGGCGTACCTGCCTCACGGGAGAGGAGAGGAGCTCACCGGGCCAGCGGATCCGGCCGGAGCTGAAACTTCATCACCTTGCTGGTCGTGCCCTTGCCGCCTTCCATGTGGAACGGCGCCCGGGTGCTCACCGTGGCCCAGAGCCCCCGTCCCTTCCAGCCGCCGGCGGGATCGTCGATCCGGCCGTCGAGCCACTTGGTGAAGAAGCCGAGCGGATAGGGCACCCGGAGCACCACCCACCGCCCGTCCTTGAGCGCCAGCAGCCCTTCGGCGCCGTTGCCGGTATTGATGGGGACGTTCCGGCCCAGCCCGAAGGTGTCGAACTGATCCACCCAGGTGTAATAGCTGGCTTCCGCGCTCCCGCTGCCGGACACACCCTTCATCTGGGGGACCGGCTCGGGGTAGAAGGTCCAGCCCTCGGGGCAGTGCTGCCCGGTGGCCGTGGGCCCGTTGAGCGGACCCTTGCACTTGCGCCGGTCGAAGCTGGCCAGGTGTCCGCTGGCCAGGGCCGCCCAGGCCACCCCATTCCGGTCGATGTCCATCCCCCTGGGTGAGAATCCTTCCAGGGGAATCCGGGCGTCGTTGACCGGCAGCTCGGAGAGCTCGGCCAGCGCGGTCTCCGGCGGGTTAGGCCCGGGCGCCAGCCGCACTACCGCGCCGGGGTAGCCCAGCGAAGAGCCCCACACCGAGCCGTCCGGAGCCGGAGCCACCGAGTAGAAGCCCGCCATGATCCGCTTGTCCTTCGCCGGATCCACCGGCTGGTTGGGCTCCACGTACTCGTCCCGCTTCCCGTTGCCGTTGGCATCGAGAATCAGCGCGGTCCAACCCTGGGACTGCTCCTCGTCGCCGGTCTGGTCGAACCGCTTCGTGTTGAGCCAGCCCACCACTGCCCCGCCGCCGCTGGTCCACAGGGTGTGATTGGCGTCCTCGGCGAACATCAGGTGATGGGTGCTGAAGCAGGTGCCGATGTGAGTGAGCTTCTTGGTGTTGGGATCGTACACCGCGAGGTGCCGCCCGGCCCGGGCCACCGGAAAGAGCCTCGCGGACGGATGGCTCGAGCCCGCCTTGCAGACCGCGGGGTTGTCGGGCGGACGCACCGTCGAGGTGATCCAGACCCTGCCCCGGTCATCGAACATCGGATTGTGCACGTTGTTCCTGCTGGTCCAGATCGGCTCGCTGCCCCAGTAGGGAGAGGGCTGGGGCATCTCGGGTCCGCTCGCCGGCTCGGTGGCGGAATCCCGCACCGTCAGCGGCACCTTGCTGGCCGCGTGCCGCACCGGATCGAGCACCGGGAGATAATCCGCGCTGGCCTCCAGCGCACCGTAGAGCGAGCCGTTGGCATTGACCGTGGGATTCCGCCGGTCGGTCGAAACCACATCGTGGAGGTAGGCCTTCGGGTCGGCCCAGTCCCACTGGGTGATGACCACGTTCCGCTCCTGGCCCTGGGGCCGGGGCGGGGCCGGGGGCACTTCTCCTGCGGCAATCCGGTCGGTCCATTCGGCAAACATCGCCAGCGCGCGCTGGCGGCCGAACTGGTTCATGGCGTTGCTCATCCCGCCCCCGGCCTGGCCCGACTGGATCCGCCGGTCCCAGGCGGCCGCGGTCGTCGGGAAGCTGCCCAGCGCCGCGGGAATCTCCCGGGTGGCCTTGTTGCCGAGCTGATGGCAGGCGAGGCACCCGCCCGACTTGAGGCTTCTGACCCACTGGGCCTGAGTCCGCATGGTGGTGGGAATGCCGTTGCCTTCGGGACCGGTGCCCGGGAACTCGCTCGCCTCGGGTACCCGGAGCAGCGAGAACCACCAGGCCGCTGGGTAATACTGCGCGGCGGCCCGCGGGTCGGGCGCCGGAACCGCCCGGAGATTCTGAACCCGCCCCGGAGACACCGGCACCCTGGGCGAATCCACCAGCCCATATCCCCGGACCCAGACCGAATAGCTGGCCTTGGGGAGATCGGGCAGCAGGTACCGTCCCCGATCATCGGTCACCACGATCTTCACATAGCGGGTGGGCAGGTCGCTGGTCTCCGCGATCACCCAGACACCCGCCTCAGGTCCGGCGGGACCGGTGACCACCCCGGCGATGTCGTCGGGGTCGATGGGAATGGTCTGTTGGGGGGAAGAGGCCGATCGGGGCGGGAGCGTCGACCCCGCCGAGAGAAGCAGCACACCGAGAGTGACGCCGAGAGTGATCTTCATGGACGACTCCGGAAAGGCTCCCCGTCAATCTACGCCCTGAGTTGCCATCCGGCGCAACCAGTCTGACAGCCTGGCAGGGGTACAATTCCCGCCATGGCCGGAGCCGCTCCAATAAGGCAACTCCTTGGTAAGTAGATAGTTAGGAAGCACGTTTTCCGGTCCTTCAGGGGTATGCCACTTGCCCTGAACAGGGACATGATCAATCGACTGAACATCCCGGCGGGAATCGTCCTGTTCTTGGGCTCCGCGATTCCGGTGCTCGCCCTGGCCCAGAGTCCTCCCCCTCTCCCGGTGGCGCCGGTGCAGGTCGCCGTGCCGGTGGCGCCGCCGGCCCCACCGCGGGCTGTTCCCGGGGGCATCACGACGCACGTCTGGCAGCACGCGCTCGCCGCCTGGCAGGACGTCAAGGCGGAGGGAAAGACTACCCGCTCCCTGGTGACCGTGATCGATTACAGCCGGCCCGCGACGGAAAAGCGGCTCTGGGTAGTGGATCTCGCCACCGACAGCGTGCTGGCCACCGAGTATGTGGCGCACGGGTTCGGCTCGGGATCCCGGGTCGCGGCCGAGCGGTTTTCCAACGTGGACGGCAGCCACCAGTCGAGCCTGGGCACCTTCGTCACCGGCGAATCCTTCTACGGCGTCCGGGGCCGCTCGCTGCCGCTTATCGGACTCGAGAAGGGCATCAACGACAACGCCTACACCCGGGGGCTCCTAATCCACGGCACTCCCGCTGTCAGTGAGGCCCGGGCCCTTCGGGGCACCATGGGCCTGACCGAGGGCTGCGCTGGGGTGCCGGCGCGGTCGGCCAGAAGGCTCATCAAGCTGATCGGGACCGGTACGGTGGTGTTCGTGTGGTACCCGGACCGGACCCTGCTGTCCCAATCCGACTACCTGGACCGGGAGGTGGCGGCCGAAAACCTGGAGGCGCTGGAGTAGACGGGGTGTAGTGATTTCTCCCTTTGAAACGTCACTCTTTTGGGCTCCCGGGAATTCGACGGGGGCCTGGCGGAAATCGAGCGGTCGCGGGATGGCGGCCGAGTGACCATACGAAGGGAGAGGCCCTATGCGATGCAGCAGGAAGCTTCTGCTCGCGCTCTCCGGACTGCTGGTGGCCGCGCCGGTCGCGGCCCAGTCGGGGGGAGCGATCGAGCTCGGCGTTTTCGGTCGTTACACCAAGTTCAGCGATACGCTCGGCACGGACATCCTCCGGAAACTGCCTGCGGATAACGGGTTCGGCGGAGGGTTTCGACTCGGCATTTTCCTGCTGCGCAACCTCGCCCTCGAAGGGACCGTCAGCTACGCCGAGGTGGATGCGGCGGGGCTCGGCCGGGTGAACCACATCCCGATCCACGCCGGGCTCACTTACAACTTCCCCATCGGGGGAAGAAGCGCCTTCCTGCTGGGCGCCCGTTACGTGCGCAACAAGTACGGCGAGGATGCCGATTTCAGCGACAACGGGATCGGCGGGGTGGCGGGGTTCCGCTTCGGCCCCCTCCGGATCGAAGGGACCTATGACTACATGCCCGAGGACGACGTGGTCCACGGGAGCTACTCGAACATCGGCGCCAATGCGGGCTTGAGCCTGCTGCTCAACAACTGCAACAAGTCCGCCGACGGGGTGACCCTGGCCCCGACCTCGGTGACCCTCAATCCGGGAGAGCGGACCACCTTCACCGCCACCGCGATGCGGTGCGGGAAGGACAGCCCGGTGACCTTCACGGCCACCGGCGGCAGTATCACCGAATCGGGTGAATACACCGCGGGATCGAGTCCGGGATCCTTCCAGGTCACCGCCACCGAGCCCAAGAGCGGGCTCAGCAGCAACGCGACGGTGGTGATCCGGGAGCCGGCGCCGCCGCCCCCGCCGCCGGTGACCCTCACCCGGATCGAGCTGACCCCGGAGCGGGCCAGCGTCAAGATGGGTGAATCGGTGACCTTCCAGGTGGCCGGGATCAACAGCGACGGGACCAGACGGAGCATGACCACCTGCACCTACACGGCGACCGGGAACCCGACCCAGTCGGGAGCGACCTTCACCTGGAGCCAGCCGGGCAATTACACGGTGACGGTCACCTGCGACGGGATGACCGATACCTCGAACGTCGAGGTACGGCTGGAAATCGTGATCTTCGGGGCCAACTTCGCCTTCGATCGCGACCAGCTGACCAGGTCGGGGCTGGACACCCTCCGGGTGGCGGCCGATTCGCTCAAGAAGTACCCCGGCGTCATGCTCAGGCTGGGCGGCCATGCCGACTTCGTGGGCAGCGATGCCTACAACTGCAACCTGTCCTGGCGGCGGGTCCGGACCGTGCAGGCGGCGCTGCGCCGCTTCGGCATCGGCGACGACCGGGTCAACCTGGTGGAGGGCTTCGGCGAGGCCTATCCGATTCCCGACGACCAGGTGCCGGAGGAGTGGAAGCGGATCAATACCGAGAAGCGCGACCCGGGCAAGTGGTGGGACCGCCGGGTGGTGATCACCTCGGGTGAGAAGGCCGCGGGGATGGTTGCCTGTTCGGACCCGCGGATGCGATAGTCGTGAATGAGGTAGTCATTGCGAGGCCGCGCAGCGGCCGAAGCAATCTCCTCGATGGAGCAAGGGCCGGCGCAAGCCGGCCCTTCTTCACCTCTGCTGATAGGTTAAGGGTCAGGCCTTAGAATTCGGCAAGGAGAACCTCTGAGCCAGTGATCGCGCCGCTTCTGTTGCCTATCTGCGTGGCTGCCGCGTCCGGGTATCCCTGCACCTGCGTCCCCGGGCCGGCGCTCACGAGCCGTGGCGCCGTGACCGCACTCAGGAAGCGGGCTGACGCCGTCTTCGAGGGCATAGTGGTAGCACTCGCCCGCGCCCGCGATTCGGTCGCGGAGGAATCTACCGGCCGTTTCCAAAGGTGGGACGAAGTGCACGCGACTATCGCCGTGCGCCGCCGGTGGAAGACTTCGCTGCCTGACACGGTCATCGTGCGAACACCGGAACAGACTACCGCGTGCGGTTTTGACTTCAGGGAGGGTGCGCGGTATCTGATCTTTGCTTCGCTCACGCCAAACGGCCAACTCGCCACGACGAAGTGTGCGCCCACCCTGGCCTGGGGACGCGAAGCCGAAGCCGCAGTGCAATTCCTTGGAGCACCAAGCCGGCGTCCACCTGCCAATGGGCCTTCAGGCTCCGGCCCGCCCGCGGGCAGCTGGCCTCTCCACCGATGAGCTCGCAGCGGCGCCGCCCAATCCTGGTTCGGCCGCGCGCGGGATCATGGGCGCGCGGCCTCACTGCGTGGCCCTACTGCCGCTTGAGGATGTAATACGCGGCCCCCGACTGAAAGTGCAGCTCGGTCGCCGGACCTCCGTTTCCTGCCTGCCGGAACGTGAGGAACGCAGTCCCCTGCCGGAACCTGAGCCCGTCGACCCAGGGGAGTGAGCGCTTGGGCGAGCCATTCACCGAGAACTCGATGCCCTGTGCTCCCTGGGTCACCTCCATGACCATCTCCCGCCCGCGCGAGGGGCCCTTGTAGGTCCCGAGCAGGGGCGCCACGTCCCCGGAGAACTGCTTCATCGCCGGACGCTCCCAGGGCAGCAGCTCGGCGGCGAGCTCGCCCGCCACCGCGCCGGGATCGATGTTTCCGTTGCTGTTCATCAGCACGACGATCGCCGCCTGCGCGTCGGGATACCAGGTGGCCTCGGAGGTGAAGCCGGCGATCCCGCCGCCGTGACCGATGTAGTTGAGACCGCGGGAATCCTTGCCGACCCCGATCCCCATCCCGTACCCGAGCGGGGTGCCGTCGTTCAGCTTCGATCCCGTGGTCATCTCGGTATACGACTTGGGCGAGAGCACCTTGCCGCCGTGCAGGGCCTTGAGCCAGGTGACCAGGTCGCCCGCGGTCGAGCAGAGCGAGCCGGCAGAGAAGGGCCAGGTGTGGACGTTGGTCGGGGCGCGGCGGATCACCCCATTCTGGACCTGGTATCCGTGGGCCCGGCGCTCCACGTTCTCCGCGCTGTTGCAGTACATCGACCGCTTCATGCCCAGCGGCGCGAACAGTTTCTTCTCGACGTAATCCTCGTAGCTCCCGCCGCTCGCCTTCTCGACCACCAGTCCAAGCAGCCAGAACGCGGAGTTGTTGTAGATCTGCGCTTCCCCGGTCTTGAACTCGAACGGATACCGCTTGATGAGAGCATAGGCCGAGTCGCGCGGGAAGCGGCCGTTGGACGCGAGGTTGCCGAACTCCGGCATCTCGGTGAGCCCCTTGATGCCGGAGGTATGGTCCAGGAGCCGGCGGAGCGTCACCTTGTTCCCGCGGGTGTCGAAGTCGGGAAGCCACTTGGTGATCTCGTCATCGAGCGAGAGCTTCCCTTCGTCGCGGAGCTGCAGCAATGCGACGGCGGTGAACTGCTTGGTGATGGAGCCGATCTCGAACAGCGCGTCGACCGGCAGGGGGACGTTCCATTCGACGTCCGCCTTGCCGTAGCTCTTGAGGAGCAGGGTGTCGTTGCCCCTGACGACGGCCGCGGCGATACCCGCCGCGCGATTCTCGAGAACGCCGGACCCCGCGAGCGAGTCGAGCTTCCTGACCAGCGCGGCCCGATCGGACTGCGCGGCGGCGGACGCAACACCGATCCCGAGCAGGACCAGCGTCGTCAGGAATGACTGGAGATTGACCGGCTTGGACATGAGCTCCCGGGGGAAAGCGGTGGTGGGGAAAGAAGGTGCACCTACGTGAAGACCCCTGGCGAGGTTTCAGCAACGAGACGCCCCCCTTACACACTCCTTACTCCCCGCAACTGGCCCCGGCTTTCGCTCGGGTGCGATAATACGGCATGACGCCCGGCCGTCGTCCCGGCCTGCTCGGCACCATCCTGGTCGTGGGCACCCTCGGCCTCGCCGGCGCGCTGGCCTGGCAGGCGGTGCGCGCCGC
>DATCXX010000414.1:0-5174 GCA_036565615.1 Gemmatimonadales bacterium
GATGTCGCGCTGGCGACCGGCAGCCTCTCCCGCATCGTGCAGGTGGCGCCCGGGGATCTGGTGGCCACGGTCGAAGCCGGCGCGACCCTGGCCGTGATTCAGCGCGCGCTGCAGGTGGCGGGGGCCTGGCTCGCGCTCGACCCGCCAGGGCGTCCCGATCGCAGCCTCGGATCGATTGTGGCGACCGGCACCGCGGGACCGCTCCGTCACGGACTGGGTCCGGTGCGCGATCACATCCTGGGCGGCACGATCGTGACCGGAGACGGGCGAGTGATCCGGGCCGGCGGGAACGTGGTGAAGAATGTGGCCGGCTACGACCTCACCAAGCTCCAGGTCGGGGGGTTCGGTGCGTTCGGGGTGCTCACCCAGCTTCACCTGCGGCTCCGCGCCCTTCCCGCGCTCCGGGTGACCCTGGTGGCGCGGGGAGACCGCGACCTCCTCACCCATCAGGCGCGGGTCCTGATGGACAAGCAACTCGCCGCATCGGCGCTCGAGCTGTTCTCCCCCGCGCTCGCCGCCGAATCCGAGTGGGTGCTGGCACTCGAGCTGACCGGGACGGTGGAGGGGGTCGAGTCCGAAATCGTCCGCGCCATGGAATCGGCGGAGACTCCCTGGATTCGGCTCGCTCCGGAACCGGCCGCCGCGCTCTGGCATGCCACGGCACGGGGTGCGCTGGCCGGCCCGGTCACCTTCCGGCTGGGGGTGTTTCCCGACGGGCAGGACGAGATGATCGACCTGCTCGAGGACCATCTCGACACCGGCCTGGTGTCGGCCGGGCCGGGAGAGGGCATGTTGCGCTGGTCGGGAAACGGTGCGGCCGAGGCCCTTCGCGAAGTGCGCCGCCTGGCGGCGGAACGGGAGATTCCCCTGACGCTGGAGCGGGCTCCCTGGCCGCTGCGCAGCGCGCTGGGGCATTTCGGCGCCTACCGCGAAGGGGTGGGCCGGCTGGTGTCCAAGCTGCGCAGCACCTTCGATCCCGATCCCACCTTCGCGGTGGCGCTGGAAGGCGGCCCGGATGAGTAGAGGGGGCTTCGAAGCCCTCGACCCCTGCGTCCACTGCGGATTCTGCCTGCCCGCCTGTCCCACCTATCTCGCGACCGGTGACGAGAGTGACTCCCCCCGGGGGAGAATCCTGCTGATGCGGGCGCTGGAACGGGCCGAGCTCGCCGCCGACGATCCCGCGGTGCGGCAGCACCTCGATGCCTGCCTGGGGTGCCGGGGCTGCGAGCCGGTCTGCCCCGCCGGGGTGGGCTACGGTCGGGGGCTGGAAGCCGCCCGGGAGCTCCTGGCCGACGCGAACGGACTGCCATCCCTGGCCCGGCTCGCGCTGGCGGTGTTCCGGCGCCGGGCCGCCTGGGGCCCGGCCTTCACTCTCGCGAGGTGGCTCAGGGCCACCGGGCTGCCCGGTGTCCTGGCGGGAACAAGCCGGTTGGGATTCGCGATGGGAATGCTGGCGGCGAGTGGCGCTGCGCGGACGGTACGGACGGCAGGACGGCAGGACGGTAGGCACCTACCGACCTACCGTCCAACAACCGTACCGTCCGGTTCCACAACCGTACCGTCTGGCCCAACAGTCGCGCTCTTTACCGGCTGCGTCATGTCCACCCTCTTCCGCCGGGTGCACGCGGCGACCCGCCGCACCCTCACCCGCAACGGATATCGGGTGGTCGATGTTCCGGGACAGGAGTGTTGCGGCGCGCTGCACGAGCACGCTGGGGACCGGAAGACTGCCCGGGAGCTGGTGACCCGCAATGCCGCCGCCTTTCGGGGCAAGGCCGATTTCATCGCCGTCAACAGCGCAGGGTGCGGCGCGCTGCTGCGTGATGCGGCCCACCTCGATCCCGGTCCGGCGGCAATGGAGATGGGCGCACGGGTACGTGACGTGTCCGAGCTGCTGGCCGCCGCCGGTCCGGTGCCGGGAGCGCCGCTCCCTCTGGAGGTGGCCTATGACGCCCCCTGCCACCTGGAGCACGCCCAGGGAGTACGCGACGCGCCACTGCAGCTGCTTGGGGCCATCCCCGAGCTGGTGGTGCGCCGGCTCCCCGGCTCCGATCGCTGCTGCGGGAGCGCCGGCATTTTCTCGCTGCTGCAACCGGGGATGTCGCGGGCCGTCCTCGACGACAAGATTCAGGCAATCGGGTCCGCCGATCCCCGTCCCGCCGTGGTGGCGACCGGGAATCCCGGCTGCTTGATGCAGATCGGCGCGGGACTTCGCGCGGCGGGTCTCCCGATCGGCGTCGCCCATCCCATCGAACTGCTGGACTGGTCCTACGCCGAAGCGGAGCGCTAACGCTTACCTTCCTGCCATGCCGCTGGACTTCTCACTTCCTCTGGCTCGCCTCAAGCTGCTTCGCTCCGGTGCCGTGATGGTGCGGGACGACCCGGCGGTGCTGCGGGTAGAAGGCCCCGGAGCGCTCACCTGTCTCCAGGGCCTGCTGACCCAGGATCTCGCCGCCCCCGGCGACGGTTCCCTGGTGTACGGGGCGGTGCTGACGCCCAAGGGCATGATCATCGCCGATACCTGGGTACTCCGGGAGGAGGCCGGCTTCATTCTGGTGCTCGACTCCGGAGCCCGCACCGCGATGCTCACCCTCCTGGGTCGAACCCTGCCCCCCCGGCTGGCCCGGACCAGCGACCTCTCCGACAGCTGGAGTGCCATCTGGATGATCGGTGGCGCAGCGCCCGAGCGCCTGGCGCGGGCACTGGGCCGGGATGTGCCGGGCGCTGGAAAGGTGTTGCGAATCGGGCCCACCGGATCCATCCTGGCCGGAGGGACCGAGCCGGCGCCGTTTGGAGTCCTCTGCCTTGGACCCCGAGCCGACCTCGATGCCATCGCGGCCTCATTTCCGGCCGGCACCGCCTGCTGCGGCAGTCGGTCCGACCTCGCCGCCGCGCGCGTCCTGGCGGGATGGCCAACCCTGGGCCGGGAGATCGACGAGAAAACGCTGCCCCAGGAAGTCCGCTTCGAGGAGATCGGCGGCGTCTCCTACACCAAGGGCTGCTACACCGGCCAGGAGACCGTGGCCCGGGTCCATTTCCGCGGCCACGTGAACCGCACCCTGCGGGGAGTGGTGCTCCAGGGCGCCGAGCCACCGGAGGAGCGTGGGCTGAAGGCGGCCGACAAGGAGGTGGGCCGGCTGGCCACCGCGCTGATCCTCGAAGATCGCGTGCTCGGCCTGGCCCTGGTCCGGCGCGAGGTGGAGAATGGCGCGGTGATCCGGGCCGGTGAGCGCCAGGCTCGCGTGGTTCCGTTGCCCTTTGGAGATGCGAGTTCATCCTAGTGGTCAGCGGTCAGGGGTCAGGGGTCAGGGGTCGACAAGACAACCTGATCCCTGAGCTCTGACCACCGATCACTGACCACTGACCACTACTTCTACGAGCGACATGCCCTCCCCAACCAACCTGCCCGCCACCCTTCGCGCCCTGGAGGAGAGTCCCTGGGGCAAGCCCCCGCTCCGGGGCCGCTCGGTGCGGGATGAAATCCGGGAGAACCTCCTTCGGGCGCTCGGCGGCGGTGAGGAGCTTTTCGCCGGAGTGCACGGCTTCGAGGACACGGTGCTCCCCCAGATCGTCAACGCCCTGCTGGCCCGCCACGATTTCATTCTGCTCGGACTCCGGGGCCAGGCCAAAAGCCGGATCCTTCGCGGGCTCACCCGGTTTCTCGACGAGTGGCTCCCCATCATCGCGGGCAGTGAGGTCAATGATGACCCCTTCGGCCCCATCAGCAAGTACGGCCGGGAACGGCTGGAGCAGGATGGTGGAGCGACGCCGATCGGCTGGGTGCATCGCAACGACCGGTACGTCGAGAAACTGGCGACGCCCGACGTGACCATCGCCGACCTGATCGGCGATCTCGACCCCATCCGGGCCGCCCGGGGGGGCCATGTCCTGTCCGACGAGCTCACCATGCACTTCGGCCTCCTCCCCCGGGCCAACCGGGGCATTTTCGCCATCAACGAGCTCCCCGACCTGGCCGGCAAGATCCAGGTCGGCCTGTTCAACATCATGCAGGAAGGCGATGTGCAGCTCAAAGGGTATCCGGTCCGGCTGCCGCTCGACGTGCTGCTCTGCTTCACCGCCAATCCGGAGGATTACACCGCGCGGGGCAAGATCATCACGCCGCTCAAGGACCGGATCGGCTCGGAGATCATCACCCACTATCCCCGTTCAGTCGAGCTGGGCATGGCGATCACCTGGCAGGAGGCCTGGACCGAGCGCGACGCGGGCGCGCCCCGAGCGCGGATCCCCGAGCTGATTCGCGAGGTGGTGGAGCGGATCGCCTTCGAAGCGCGAGGCGACAAGCGGGTGGATCGTCGCTCCGGGGTGAGCCAGCGGCTCCCGATCAGTGTGCTGGAGAACGCGGTGTCCAGCGCCGAGCGGAGGGCCCTGGCCCACCAGGAAGCGGAGGCGGTGCCGCGGATCGCCGATCTCTACGCGGCGCTCCCGTCGATTACCGGCAAGCTGGAGCTGGAATACGAAGGGGAGCTGCAGGGAGCCGAGGCGATCGCCAAGGAGCTGATCCGGCGCGCCGCGCTCCGGACCTTCAGCGACCGGCTGGGCGACGATGACGACGAGCGGCTCGACCGGATCGTGGCCTGGTTCGATCAGGGCGCCGCGCTCAAGATCGGGGGCGACGAGCGGGCCGGCGTGGCGGTCAAGGCGTTCGCGCTGGTGCCCGAGCTGCTGGGCCTGGTGCACGACCTGGAGCTGGCCGACGTGGGCGATCAGCCGGTGGAGGTCGCCGCCTGTGAGCTGGCGCTGGAAGCGCTCGCCGCCCAGAAACGCATTTCTCGCAGTGAGGAGATAGGATGGAGTGCGGTGAGAGGTAAGCGGTGAGCAGTGAGCGGTAAAGGCCTTTCCCGCTTACCGCTCACCGCTTACCGCTCACCCACATCGCTCTCGCCCGTCCCACGATGATCTCCGTCGCGCCGTCCACCCCCAGGCTCCCGGTATTGAGCACCATGTGGTAGTTGGCCGGATCGCTCCAGTCCCGTCCGTAGTGATGCCGGTGGTAGCGGGCCCGGTTGGCATCCGACTCCCGGAGCCGGCGCTCCGCCTCCCGCTCATCCACCCCGTCGGCCTCCCGGATCCGCGCGATCCGGAACAGGACCGGGGCGACGATCTTGACGTGCAGCGCCTCGTGGGTGCCGGAAAGCACCGCCGGCGCGGCCCGC
>DATCXX010000022.1:0-10068 GCA_036565615.1 Gemmatimonadales bacterium
GGGAACTATGCCGAGGCCGCCACGACCAGCGAGCGAGGAATCGCGATCTACCGGGCCGCCGGCGGACACCCGGCGGACCTGGCCGCGATTCTCTCGCGGCTGGCCACCATTCGCTTCAGCACCGGACGGTTTGGAGAAGCGGACACCCTGATGCGGGAAGCGCTGGCGCTCACCCGGGAGGCGTATGGTGCCGAGGACCGCCGGGTGGCCCAGATGATGAACAACCTCGGAATGACCCTCACCGGGGAGGGAAAGTTCGACGAAGCGGGAAAGTTTCTCCGGGAGGCCCTGGCGCTCTACAAGAAGTTGCTGGGCA
Source organism: Gemmatimonadales bacterium (assembly GCA_036565615.1). Taxonomy (GTDB): domain Bacteria; phylum Gemmatimonadota; class Gemmatimonadetes; order Gemmatimonadales; family GWC2-71-9; genus JABFSM01. Next base: position 317 of record DATCXX010000022.1, read on the forward strand.
ACCGGCATCCGCTGGTTGCGTCCAGCTCATGGGCGCTGGCGACGATGCTGCACCAGCAGGGACGTCTTGCCGAGGCAGAGGCGCTCCAGCGGGAGGCGTTGGCGATTCAGGAGTTGCGCTACGGCGCTGAGCACATGGAAACCGCGGGGGCGAAGGTCAACCTGGCCTGGATTCTCGCCGACCAGGGGCGCTGTGCCGAAAGCGAGTCCATGGCCCGCGAAGGGATGGCCGCCATGCAGCGGATTCACCCCGGGGGGTACTGGGCCATCGCCCACGCCCAAAGCATTCTGGCGGGATGCCTGGCTGCACGAGGCCTGGACCGGGAGGCGGAGCCGCTGCTGCTCAACAGCTATCCGATCTTGCAGAAGAACCCGGGAGGCGCCTGGGGACTCGCGGCGCTGCGCCGGATCATCACCTTCTACGAGCGGCGGGGGAACAAGGCCAAGGCCGAGGAGTACCGGAAGCTGCTTCCGCCGGCGCGGTAGGGGGGTCCACAGACCAATCAGCCGTTATCCGTGCCATCTGTGGATGGAGTTCAAGCCGGTGACCCGGCAAGATCCATCCGGGTGAGCAGCGCCTGAAAGCGTGGCTCCTTCCGAAGCGGGTCGAAGGCGGGACGGACGCCCAGCCACACCGCGTCGGTCGCCCGTGCCTCGACTGCGCGCTCCGCCGCGGCCAGCGCGCCGTCCCGGTCGCCCAACGCGGTCAGAACCTGGGCATCGAGCACCGGGGAGACGTAGCGTTCCGCCCGGAGCGCCCCGAGCCGGCCCAGGCACTGCATCGCCTCATCGCTCCGCCCCGCCACCGCGGCAATCCACCCCGTCACCCCGAGAATTTCCGGACTCCCCCCGGAGAGCTGAGCGGCCCGGGCCAGCGCGGCCGAGGCATCGGTGTGTCGGCCCATCCGGGCCAGCGCCTGTCCCAGGAAGTAATGGACCAGCGGGAAGCTCTCGTCGCTGGACACGACCTCGCGCCACAGCGCCGCGGCGCCATCCACATCTCCCTGAAACCAGGGCACCAGGCCCTGACTCAGGGCAATGGCGGGAGAAAGCGGCTCCAGCGCCCGGGCTCGCTCCAACTCGCTCCGGGCAGCGTCCCAGCGCCGGCGCGGCAGCAGGACATTCACGGCGTAGGCCTGCCGGACGTGCCCCGCGGCCGGGTTGGCGGCCAGCGCCCGCCGGAACGACCCCTCGGCGTCGGCCCAGCGCCAGTGATAAAGCGCCTGCACGCTCCCCAGCGCGGCATGTGCCTCGGCCAGCGGCATCACCGCATCCGGCGCTTCGGCACCGTAGACCGCCAGGGTGACGTACGATTCGGCCAGCCCCGCCTGCGCCAGCCCGAACCCCTCGTCGAGCGCCAGCGCTTCCCCGAGAAGGTCCACGCTGCGGCGCAAGCCGGTCTCGGTGCGGGCGTTCCAGGCGTGCCGTCCCCTGAGATACAGCTCGTAGGCCCGTGGATTCGCGGTCCGGGCTGCGGCCCGGGGAGGCGAGCGGCCCAGCAGCGTCAGCCGGAGCGCGCCCAGGATGGCCGCGGCGATCTCGTCCTGCATGGCGAACGCGTCGCCCGCTTCCCGTTCGAACCGCTCCGACCAGAGCTGGAGCCCGTCCTGCACGTCGGTGAGCTGCGCGGTAATTCGAAGTCGCCGGCCGGCCTGCCGCACACTGCCCTCCAGCACCACCTCCACCCCCAGCCGGCGGCCCAGGTCCCGGACATCCTCGACGGTGCCCTTGAGGGCGAAGGCCGAGGTGCGCCCGACCACCCGCAAACCCTCCAGCGCATTGAGCGTGTGAATCAGCTCCTCGCTCAGGCCGTCGCTCAGGTATTCGGTGTCCGGCGCACCCCCCTGGGTGGCAAAGGGAATCACCAGCAGCGACCGGATCGGCGCTTCGGGACCCGACGAAGCGCCCCCGGCTCCCTCCAGGGCTTCGGCAAACGCCCGCATCGTGCCAAACCGCTCGGCGGGCTCCTTGGACAGGGCGCGCCCCAGGGCATGCTCCAGCGCCGCGGGCACCGCCGCCACCCGGGCGGACAGGGTGGGGGCCTGGTGGAGCGAGTGTCCGGCCAGAATGGCCCGCACCGTGGGCCCGGCGAACGGGGGCCCTCCGCTCAGCATCTCGAACACGATGCAGGCCAGGCTGTACTGATCGCTCCTCCCGTCGAGCGCGGTGTCGCCGAACACCTGCTCCGGGCTCATGTAGGTCGGGGTGCCCAGGATCATCCCGGTGGCGGTCAGGTTTTCCCCCGGAGCGGCATCGGAAAGGCAGGCGATGCCGAAGTCGGCGATCACCGCGTGATCGGCGAGGAGCAGCACGTTTTCGGGCTTGACGTCCCGGTGGATCACCCCGCGGGCGTGGGCAAAATCCAGCGCGTCGGCCAGCTCCCGGGTGATTCGCAGGACCTCCGGCAGGAGCAGCCGCCCCGAGCGTCGCAGCCGGGCGCGGAGGGTCTCTTCCTCGATGTAGGGCATGACGTAGTAGAGCAGCCCATCGGCCTCCCCGGAATCGTAGAGCGGCAGGATGTGGGGATGATGGAGCCGGGCGGCGATCTCGATTTCACGCACGAACCGGTCGCGGTCGATGACCGCGCCCGCCATGGGCCGGAGGATCTTGAGCGCGACCTCGCGCCCGTGCTTGAGGTCGCGGGCGAGGAAGACGTCCGCCATCCCGCCGCCACCGACCCGGCGCACCACCGCGTACCGGTCCGCGAGGGCCGCGGTCAGACGTTCGAGAATCTCGGTCACGGTTCCGGAAGGTACGCCTCTTGCGGCATTTGCGGCAATCGCGTTGCCTTGCCGTGTCGGGCGGTATAGTATAGATGCGGTTACCGCCACCGGGCACCACCTTCCGCCTGGAGAAGCATCCCGCCGATGAGTTTCTGGCGACGGCTCTTCGGGTCGTCCGATTCCTCCCGACCGAAGCGCCTGGACTACCTCAACGAGGCGCTCGCGCTGGAGCGGCAGGGCGACTTCACGGCCGCCATCACCTCCTATCGCCTGGGCCTCCGAGACAATCCGCGCGACCCGCGGATCCTCCAGAACATGGCGATCGCCTTCACCAAGACCGGCCAGCCCGACGAGGCGATTCGCCATTACCGCCGCGCCCTGGAGCTGGATCCGTCCCTGACCGGGGCGCACTACGGCATCGCCTTCCTGCTCATCAAGCGGGGCGAATCGGACGAGGCGGCCGCCCATCTGCGGGCATTCCTGAGCCGGCCCCCCAAGGGGGCGGACGCGGACCGCTGGGTGAGCCACGCCGAGGCAACGCTCCGCGAGCTGGAGATCGCCACCGGTCCCGCCGGCGCCGAGGCTACAGGGACCTCGTGAAGCGGTTCGGAGGGGCGCTCCTGGGCGCCCTGCTCGCAGGCTGTGGTAACCTCCCCACCACCAGCGACGGCGTGGCGTTCCTCGAGATCATCCCGCCCCAGAGCCTTACCCTCGCCGTGGGAGACACCGTCCGGATCATCGCCCGGGCGCTGGATCAGGATGGCCAGCCGCTGAGCGTCGCGATCACCTGGCGCACCCCCGACACCACCATCACCGTGGACGACGCGGGGCTGGTGACCGGGCTGGCGGCGGGGCCCGGGAGGGTGCAGGCGGCGGTCGGGGAAAGCCAGGTCCTGGTCTCCAACTTCATCGAGCTGACGGTGACGGCGCCGGCTCCCCAGCCGGGAACGGCCCGGTGAGCCAGCCTCGCACCCTCAACGACATCTTCTTCGGCACATCGGACCGGTTCCGCGACCGCCCGGTTGCGCTGCGGCACAAACAGGGGGAACGCTGGCTCCCGATCAGTTACGCCGAGCTGCTGGACCGGGTGCATGCGGTGAGCGCCGGCCTGCTGGATCTGGGGATCGTTCCGGGGGACCGGGTGGCGCTGCTCTCGGAGAACCGGCCCGAATGGGCCATCACCGATTATGCCTGCCTCGCGGCCCGCTGCGCCGACGTTCCGGTGTATCCCTCCCTCCCGGCCAAACAGATCGAATACATCCTGCGCGACGCGGGAGCGGTCGCGGTGTGCGTCTCCACCCGGATCCAGCTCGACAAGATCCTGGAGATCCGGGGCTCCCTGCCTCAGTTGCGCACGGTGATCGCCTTCGACCCGGGGCTCGAGGGGGAGGGGGTGCTGGGCTTCGAGGCCCTGATGACGCGGGGGCGCGCGGCCAGGGGGAAGTGGCCGGCCTGGCGCGAGGACGCGCTGGCGGCGGCTCCGGACGATCTGGCGACCCTGATCTACACCTCGGGCACCACCGGCGAGCCCAAGGGGGTGATGCTGACCCACGGCAACATCACCTCCAACGTGGTGGCGTCATGCCTGGCGCTGGACGTGGCCGACGGCGACGGGTGCCTGTCCCTGCTGCCGCTCTCCCACATCTTCGAGCGGATGGCCGGCCACTATCTGATGTTCCAGTCCGGGGTGGTCATCAGCTACGCCGAAAGCATCGAGGCGGTCCCCCGGAACCTGATCGAAGTACGGCCCACCATCTGCTGCGCGGTGCCCCGGCTCTATGAAAAGATCTATGCCGGGGCGATGGAGGCCGCCTCGCATGGCCCCGCCCTCAAGAAGAAGATCTTTTTCTGGGCCCGCCGGGTCGGCGAGGAGTGGACCAGGCGGACCCTGGCCGGCAAGGTCATTCCCTTCGATCTGAAGATGGCGCGCGCGGTGGCCGACCGGCTGGTGTTCCGGAAGATCCGGGCCCGACTCGGCGGCCGGCTGCGCTATTTCATCTCGGGCGGCGCGCCGCTGGCGGTCGAGATCGCGGAGTTCTTTTATGGTGCAGGGGTTCCGATCCTGGAGGGCTACGGCCTCACCGAGACCTCGCCGGTCATCAGCGTCAATACCCCCGATCGGATCAAGCTCGGCACGGTGGGACAGCCGCTCCAGGGGGTCGAGGTGAAGATCGCGGACGACGGGGAGATTCTCACCCGGGGGCCCCACGTCATGCGGGGGTACTACAACAAGCCCGAGGCGACCCGGGAGGCGATCACCCCGGACGGCTGGTTCCGCACCGGCGACATCGGGGTCCTGGACGCCGAAGGGTTCCTCCGGATCACCGATCGCAAGAAGGACATCATCGTGACCGCGGGCGGGAAGAACGTGGCGCCTCAGCCGATCGAAGGCATGCTGAAGCTCAACAAATTCATCTCCAACGCCGTGATGCTGGGGGACCGGAAGAAGTTCCCCATCGCGCTGCTGGTACCCAATTTCGAACGGCTGGAGACCTGGGCCCGGGAGAAACACCTCCGCTGGAACACCCGGGAAGAGCTGGCGGCCCGGCCCGAGGTCGAGGAGTTCCTGGCGACGGAAGCCCAGAAAAACCTCCGCGACGTGGCGCATTTCGAGCTTCCCAAGCGGTTCCTCGTCCTGCCCCGTGACTTTTCGATCGAAACCGGCGAGCTGACGCCGAAGCTCTCGGTCCGCCGCCGGGTGGTGGAGGCGCGCTACGCCCCCGAGATCGCGGCCCTGTACGCCGACGCGGAGGCCCACCCTCCGGACTAGGTAACCGTTTCGTAACATCCTTGTCACGAAGTCTGTTACAGGTATCTTTGGCTCCGGTTCCCCACCCTCCGGAGCTTCTTGTGCGACTTCTCCCCCGCGATCAGCGGTTTTTCGACCTCTTCACATCCGTCGCAACCTTCAACGTCGAAGCCGCGCAGGCGCTGCTGGAATTGTTGCAGGCGCCCACCGAGAAGCGCTCCTATCTGGTCGAAGCGATCAAGCGTCTGGAGCACCAGGCGGACGAGGTGACCCATGAGCTGGTCACCCGGCTGGACCGGAGCTTCATCACCCCCCTGGACCGCGAAGACATCCACATGCTGGCCTCGCGTCTCGACGACGTGCTGGACCGCATCGACGGGGTCGCGCGGCGCACCCGAATCTTCCGGAGCGGGGTTCCCCCGCAGGGCATCACCATCCTGGCCGACGTCATCCTGCGCGCGACCCAGCAGCTCCTCATCGCCGTCAAGGTGCTGGAGAGTGGCAAGACCCCGGTGGTGATCAAGGCCTGCATCGAGGTGAAGAAGCTGGAAGAAGAAGGGGACTCCGCCTACTCCGAATGGCTGGGCCGCCTGTTCGACGAAGAAAAGGACCCGATCGCGCTGGTGAAATGGAAAGAGATCTACGACACCCTGGAAAAGACCCTGGATCAGGCGGAGGACGTCGCGAACGTACTTGAATCCATCGCGATCAAGCACTCCTGACCATGAGTCCGGTTACCCTGGTCCTCTTCATCATCGCCGTCGCGCTGATCTTCGATTTCATCAACGGATTTCACGACGCCGCCAACTCGATCGCGACCGTGGTCGGCACCCGGGTGCTCACCCCGGGGGTCGCGGTGATCTGGGCCGCCTTCTTCAATTTCGTCGCGGCGTTCGTGTTCAGTACCGGGGTCGCCAAAACCATCGGCAAGGGGCTGGTCGATCCGGCGGTGGTGGACTCCAACCTGATTCTGGCGGCATTGATCGGCGGGATCGTCTGGAACCTGATCACCTGGTGGCTCGGGCTCCCCTCCTCAAGCTCTCACGCCCTGATGGGCGGGCTCGGGGGGGCCGCCATCGCCAAGGCCGGGATCGGTGCGCTCATCGCCTCCGGCTGGATCAAGCCGATCCTCTTCATCGTGATCTCGCCGATGGTCGGGCTGTTCGCGGCGATGCTGCTCACCATAGGATTGTCGTGGGCGCTCCATCGACTGCCCTCGGCGCCGCTCGACCGCCTGTTCCGCCGGCTTCAGCTGTTATCCGCTGCGGCGTTCTCCCTCAATCACGGCGGGAACGACGCCCAGAAGACGATGGGAATCATCGTCGGTCTCCTGGTCGCCGCCCAGAGTCTCTTCGCCAACGCCCAGGACTGGACCCGGCATCTCTATCTCCCGAACGCGGATCACATTCCCTGGTGGATCATTCTCTCGGCCCACCTGGCGATCGGACTGGGGACCGCGGCCGGCGGCTGGAGAATCGTGAAGACCATGGGCACCCGCATCACCAAGCTGCGGCCCTTTGGAGGGTTCTGCGCCGAGACCGGCGGCGCCGGCGCCATCTTCCTGGCGACTTCGCTCGGAGTGCCGGTCAGCACCACCCACACCATCACCGGCGCCATCGTCGGCGTCGGCGCCGCGACCAGGATGTCCGCGGTCCGCTGGGGTGTCGCGGGCAAGATCGTGTGGGCGTGGATCATCACCATCCCGATGGCGGCGTCCATAGCTGGCGTGGCGTACATAATTCTGAGATAGGGGCTAGGACGTTAGGGAGCTGGGAGCGAGAGAAACGGCCTAGCTCCCTAGCTCCCTCGCTTCCTCCCCACCCAGCACCCGGCACTCTCCCCCAGAACCTCTACTCCCTCCACGGGTGGCATTCCACCCTCCCCCACAACCCTGAGCCCCGGCAGCACGGCGGCGACGCACTCCGCCACCCGGTCGGGATCGCCCGAAACGTCGGCGCCGATGACCGCGCCCCGCATGCTGCCGGACTTGAGCGGCACTCGCGCGGCGCGGAGCACGCTGGCGTCCTCCGTGTCGGGGGTTCCCGCCGGGGGATTGACCAGCACCAGGCGGATGCCGGGCAGCAGTTGAGTCAGGGCGGGCGCCAGCGAAGTCACCCCGCCGGCCAGGAGCGCGAAGCCGCCGGGGCCGGAAAGCCCCAGAAAGGCGGCCACCGCCTCGGCGGTCAATGCGGTACGTCCCTCAGATGGCTCAGTCTCCCTCCAGTCTGCCACACCCTCTTCGAGAAGCACCACACGCCCGCAGACCGGACAACCCAGCTCTCCGGTGAGGACGCGCCGACCTTCCATACGGGAGGGGAGCAGCACCAGGAACCGCTCGGGATGGTCGAGGGGACAGCGGAGGTGGTCGGTGAGCTCGATGAACACCCTGAAAGGTAAGACGTGAGACGTGAGATGTGAGAGGGACCTGCCGTCTCACGTCTCACTTCTCACGTCTCACGCCGGGCCTAGACGAAGCCAGTCGATATCTACGTGTCCCGGCTGCCCCGCAATCCAGCGCACCGCCTCGGCTACGTCCCCGGGGCGGAGCATCCGGGCCCGGGGAATGAAGCCCTCTCGCGCATCGGGGTCCACCGGGTCCCACATCTCGGTATCGGTGGGCCCCGGGCTCACCAGGCTGCACAGCACGCCGCTGCCCCGAAGCTCCTCCCGGAGCACCTCGTGGAGTCCCCGGACTCCGTGCTTCGCCGCCGCGTAGGCCGAGTTGCCGGGCAGCGCAACATGATCCGCGACACTGCCGACCATGATCAGCCGTCCGCTTCCCCGCGCCCGCATGGCCGGCAGAAACGCGCGGGAGACCAGAAACGGGAGGGTGAGGTTGGCGGCGATCTGCTCGGCGAAGGCCGCCGGAGTGGTTGCTTCGAAGGGCGCGAGCAGAAAGGTGCCCGCGTTGTTGACCACCAGGTCGGGCACCCCGGCGGCTTGGCGTACCCGGGCGGGGAGCGCCTCGACCGCGGCGGGATCGGCGAGATCGCAGGGCAGATCCGTCCACTCGGGCGTGGCCGCCTGGGTCAGGCTGCGGGACACCCGCACCACCCGGGCCCCATCCGCCGAGAGGGCCCGGGCAATGGCCAGGCCGATGCCGCGGGAGGCGCCGGTGACCAGCGCGATCCGTCCGGCCAGCCGGCTCACTCGAGAGGCCGGCCGGCGGCCACCAGGCGGAGGAATTCGGACCGGGTGCGGGAGTCGTCGCGGAACAGCCCCCGCACCGCGCTGGTGACGGTCCGGGAATTCTGCTTTTCCACTCCCCGCATCATCATGCAGAGGTGGGCGGCCTCGATGACCACGCCGACGCCCTGGGGGCTCAGCACCTCCATGACCGCGTCGGCGATCTGGTCGGTGAGCCGTTCCTGGACCTGGAGCCGCCGGGCGAACACCTCCACGATGCGGGGAATCTTCGACAGCCCCACGATCCGGCCGTCGGGAATGTAGGCGACGTGGGCCCGCCCGAAGAACGGCAGCATATGGTGCTCGCAGAGCGAATAGATCTCGATGTCCCGCACCAGGATCATCGCCTCGTGCTGCTCCTCGAAGCAGGCGTCGCCCACCACGTCCTGCACCGACATCCCGTACCCGCGGGTCAGCCAGCGCAGCGCGAGCTCCACCCGCTCGGGGGTCCGGCGGAGTCCCTGGCGATCGGGGTCTTCGCCGATGGCCTCGAGGATGCTGCGCACTTCGCGGCGAAAGTCAGCGTCCGACATAGTCCACATAGTTGCGGGGGGTTTCCCAGAGCCGGATCCGCGCCAGACGGCCCCGGGGAATATGGGGCGCGAGCTGTTCCCAGCAGAAGCGGGCGATGTTCTCGGCGGAAGGAAGCTGCTCCCGGAACCAGGCCACGTCGAGATTCAGGTTGCGGTGATCGAGCACCCCGAGGATGTGTTCGTCGGCGAGCTGCTTCAGCACACCGACGTCAACGACATAACCGGTCTCGGGGTCGATCTCGCCTTCCACCAGGATGTCGAGCTCGTAGTTGTGGCCGTGATAATTCGGCAGGTTGCATTTACCGAAGGTTTCCCGGTTCCAGGCATCGGACTGGCGAGGATTGTGGAGGCGGTGGGCGGCGTTGAAGTGGACCCGGCGGGCCACGATGCAGGACGGCACTCAGTGGTCCTCCCGAGAGAGAAACAAGGGCGCCGACCCGGCTCACGCTGGTCGGCGCCCAGGTGTCGGCTGGCGGCCGGGAGGGTACCTGAAGCCCGAAGAGAATGTTCGGCGCCCTCGCCATCGCGTCTGCCTTCCCCCGAGGGGCATGACATCGGCAAC
>DATCXX010000024.1:0-7264 GCA_036565615.1 Gemmatimonadales bacterium
CTCCGACTGCATCGTGTTCGGCGACGTCATGGATCCGGGCAGCCGGGTCACCCGGCTGCAGCAGAACCACCGGGGCTACCGGATCCTGGAAGAGATCAACGTGCGGCCGGCGATCACCTATCTCGCCAAGGTCCTGCACCCGGCGGAGGCGTAACCGATGGCCGTCGCGGCACCCACGCACTCCGTCGGACACGACGGACATGTGATCACCCAGACCCACGCCGACGTCACCCGCGACGTCGTCGCGACGCTGAGCCAGCCCAGCACCGGCTATCTCATGCTGCTCGCCGGCGCCGTGGGGATGTTCCTCGCCGGCATCCTGACCTTCCTGATCCTGGTCAAGGACGGCCTCGGCCATGCCGGGTACAATCCGCCGATCTTCTGGAGCGTCTACATCACGACCTTCGTGTTCTGGATCGGCATCGGGCACGCCGGCACGCTCATCTCGGCGATCCTGTTCCTGTTCCGGAGCCCGTGGCGGACGGCGGTGTACCGCTCGACCGAGGCGATGACCGTCTTCGCGGTGATGACCGCGGCGCTCTTTCCCATCATCCATATCGGGCGCCAGTGGATCTTCTACTGGCTGTTGCCGTACCCCAACGAGCGGTGGCTCTGGCCCAACTTCAAGTCGCCGCTGATCTGGGACGTATTCGCCATCACCACCTACTTCACGGTCTCGACCACCTTCCTGGTGGTGGGGCTGGTGCCCGACGTCGCCGCGGTGCGCGACAAGGTCGCGGGGTGGCGAAAGTCGGTGTACAAGCTGTTCTCGCTGGGCTGGACCGGGGCCGACAGCCAGTGGCGGCACTACTCCCGGGGATACCTCTACCTCGCCGCGCTGGCCACCCCGCTGGTGCTCTCGGTGCACTCGGTGGTGTCCTGGGATTTCGCGATGTCCATCATCCCGGGGTGGCACGGGACGATCTTCGCGCCCTACTTCGTGGCCGGGGCGATCTACTCCGGCATCGGCATGGTGCTCACCCTGCTGATCCCGCTCCGCAAGGTGCTCAAGCTGGAGCACATGCTGACCGAGTACCATTTCGACAACCTGGCCAAGCTCACCCTGCTCACCGGGTCCATCCTGTTCTACGCCTATGCGATGGAATACTTCGTGGCGTGGTACAGCGGCAACACCTTCGAGCAGACCACCTTCTGGCGGCGGGCCTTCGGGCCGATGTGGTGGGCCGGCTGGTCCATGATCATCTGCAACGCGTTCGTGAGCCAGCTGCTCTGGTTCAGGAAGATCCGCACCAACCTGACCTCGCTGTTCATCATCTCGATCTTCGTGAACCTGGGGATGTGGTTCGAGCGCTTCGTGATCATCGCCTCGTCGCTGAGCAACGACTATCTCCCCTCCGCCTGGGCGACGCCCTACGTGACCTGGGCCGACTGGGGAATTCTGATCGGGTCCTTCGGCTGGTTCGGGATGTATTTCCTCCTGTTTGCCCGGACCTTCCCGGTGGTGGCGATCCAGGAGATCAAGGAAATGATTCCGTATCCCCGGAAGCATCGAGGAGGGCACTGATGGCGGCCCGAACCGTCCCCGGCGTGCTGGCCTCGTTCGTCCACGTGGATTCGGCGGTCGAGGCCATCACCGGGCTCAAGGCCAAGGGGTTCCGGGACCTCACCGTGTACACCGCCTCGCCCAACCACGAGATCGAGGAGGTCCTCGATCATCCGGTGAGCTGGGTCCGGCTCTTCACCCTGATCGGGGGACTGACCGGGATCACCGCCGGATTCGCCATGACGATCTGGATGTCGCGCGACTGGCCCCTGCTGGTGGCCGGCAAGCCGATCGCGGCGATTCCTCCCTACGTGGTGATCGCCTTCGAGCTCACCATTCTCTACGGCTCCCTGTTCACGGTGGCGGGGATGATCATCCTCTCGCTGGTCAAGTCGCTCAAGGGCCGCCCCTTCAATCCCCGGTTCACCGACGACCGGATCGGGGTCTTCGTGCCCTGCTCGCCCGACCAGACCCCGGCGGTGCGCGACCTGCTCACCCATGCCGGCTCCGAGGAGGTCACCGTTCATGGCGTCTAGGCTGCTGGCCGCCGCCGTCGCGCTCCTCCTCGGGGGATGCAACTGGTACTACCACACCCTGCCGTCGCCCGACGATCTCTGGCCGGAGATCCCCTGGTTCGACCACATGATCAAGTCGCGCGCGGTGCATCCCTACCAGCGCGCCGACATTCCCCGGACCACCGTGCCCGGCACCGTGCCGGTCGGCGGCGGGGAGGGGAACTGGCGGGCCGAATTCGCCGCGGCCAACACCGCGACCGCCGACCGGCTGGTGAATCCCACCGTGCCGGAGCAGACCGTGGCCCGGGGCGACACGCTGTTCCTCACCTACTGCGCGGTCTGTCATGGCGCGGCCGGAGCGGGGAACGGCCCGGTGGGCCCCCGGGTCGCGGCGCCCTCGCTGCTGACCGACCGGGCCCGGGGCTACAGCGACGGGTACCTCTACAGCATCATCCGCTACGGCCGGGGCGTCATGCCGAGATACGGCGACAAGGTCCATACCCCGGCCGACCGCTGGGCGATCGTGAATTACCTCCGCCGGCTCCAGCGGGCGGGCGCGCCGGTCGCGGCGCCGGGAGAGGTTCGCTAGATGACCCAGCGTGATCTGCTGCAGCGGCTCTCGGCCGGCTCGGTCGGCGGGCGGTTCGATCTCTTCGTCAAGCTGGGGGCCCTCCTGCTCGCCGTCGGCGCGGCGCTGTTCATCGTGGCGCTGAGCGGCGACCACGGGGTGCGGGCCTGGCAGGCCTTCCAGGTCAACTGGCTCTACTTCACCGGCCTCACCATCGGCAGCCTCGCGCTGGTGGCGGTGCACAAGATCGCCAAGGCCAAATGGTCGGGGGTGATTCTCCGCTTCTCCGAAGCGACCATTTTCTTCGGGGCGGTGTCGCTGATCGGGTGCCTGCTGATCTTCACCGTCGGCTATGACGCGATCTACGGCCCGATGGAAGCGCAGCTGCACGGCCTTTCCCACGGCAAGCACCTCTGGCTGTCCCACGGCTTCATGGCCGGCCGCCTGCTGGTCGGGCTCACCGTGCTGTTCACGGTCGCCTGGCTGCTGGTGCGGGCCGACCTGCTCCCCGACATGCATGCGGTGCGGAGCCACGTCGAGGACCGGCGCCGGGCGATGTACGACCAGTGGACCTCGCGCTACGACGGGTCGCCCGCGGCCCAGGCGCAAAACGACGCCCGGATCTACCGGCTGGCCCCGCTCTACGTGGTGCTGTTCGCCCTGGTGGCCACCCTGGTGGCGTTCGACGGGATCATGGCGCTCCAGCCCCACTGGTTCTCCAACCTGCTGGGCGGCTGGTATTTCATGGGGTCGTTCCTGGGGGGGCACACCCTCCTGGTGCTGCTGATGCTGTACGGCCGCAGGCAGCTCGGCATCGCCGAGCTGGTAAGCCCCAAACAGCGCCACGATCTTGGCAAGCTCTGCTTCGGCTTCACGGTGTTCTGGGCCTACCTCATGTGGGCCCAGTTCCTGGTGATCTGGTACGGCAACCTGCCCGAGGAGACCGGTTTCGTCTTCGCCCGGCTCTGGGGACCCTGGCTCCCGGTGGGGCGCTGGGTGCTGCTCGGCATGTTCGTGATTCCCTTCTGGGGCTTCCTGTTCGTCGCGGCCAAGAAATCGCCGCTGATTCTGGGGTTCTTCGCCACGGTGAGCCTGGTCTCGCTCTGGCTGGAGCGCTACCTCCTGGTCACCCCCTCGGTCACCGAGATGGCCGGCCCGGTGTTCGGGATTCCGGAAGCGGGCCCGCTGCTGGCCTTCCTGGGAGCCTTCCTCCTGGCCTACGGGATCTTTGCCCGGACTTTCCCCATGGTCTCACCTCGGCTGGCCACGATCACTCTGACCGACGAGCGGAAGCACGGGCACGACCAGGAGTTCTTTCACGACGAGAAGCCGGGCGACTTTGCGATGCCGGCCGAATTGGAGCGGCGGGAGCACGGGAGGTAGGTTGCGGGACGGCCGGGGGGGGCGGTAGGTCGTAGGACGGTAGGACGGTAGGAGAAGAACAGAGCGGCGGGCCGTGATGGCTCGCCGCTTTTCGTTGCCCACTCCCTATTGCCCAGTCCCCATCAAGTAGGGCCTGTTGCCTGCTGCCTGTTGCCTGTTGCCTATCTAATCGTCGCCAGCCTCGCCAGCGCATTCAGCGAATCCACGCTCAGCCTGCCCGTCACCGCCAGCACCCGGTTGACCCGCCGCACCGGGCTGCCCGGCACGGTGATGTAATCCGGGGTGGTCCGGGTGACTTCGCTGGCGTGCAGCTCGGGGGTAGCCTGGCTCCGCACCAGGGCGCTGACCTTGTCGGTCGGCCCCTCGATGCTCAGGATGATCTCCCCGGAGGGATCCTGCTGCGCCACCAGCGCCGTGGGCCGTTCACCCGCGGCACCGGGATGGAGCAGTACCCCGACCACCAGCAGCCCTTCGATGTAGGGCAGTCCGCCGCCGGCCTGCTCCAGGGCGTCTTCCCACTGGACCTGTCTCCAGAGCGGACCGAACGGGGTGATCCGCTCGGTGGTGGCTCCGGTCAGGGCCATATCCCGGGACCGTTCCGGCACCGGTGCGAATCCCGACGCCAGCTGCAGCATCGGGGCGGGGATCGCCGCCGACGGAACCGTCACGTTGGCGACCCGGAGGGCGCGGGAGCGGGAAGTCGGAAGCGAGGGCCGCGACTCCGGCAGCGGAAGCTCGGTGGCCTGGGCCGCCAGATCTGCGATCGGATCGGCCGGCATCGAGGTGGAGCCCGGAGCGATGGCTGAGCCCAGCTCCACCGCGTTGCCCAGCGGCGCGAGCTCCTGCTCGATGCCGAAGGGGGCGGCGCGGTGTGGATCCAGCAGGCTCCGCCCGGCCCAGCCGGCGCCCACCGCCGCCATCACCCCGGCCGCCCACAGGCTGGCCCGCTTGAGGCGGATCTGCCAGAGCGGGGTGACCGGGCGCTTGCTCAGCCGCTCGGCCAGGGCCTCGAAGGGCGGGGGAATGATGAGGTTCCGGGGTGTGAGCTGCCCCAGGATCGCGGTGGTACGGTCACGCAGGGCAGCGATGTTGTCACGCTGGTCCCGGCAATGGCCGCACTCCGCGAGGTGCGTTTCGATTTCGACACATTGTGACCGGCTCAGTGCCTGGTCGAGGTAGGGATGCAGTTCCTCGTCAGGAACGTGCCGCATCCGCCTGGTATTCCATTTTGTCATAAGCCTCTGTCAGCCGCTTCCGGGCCCGGGCGAGCGTCGTGCCGACCGCCCCTACCGCGAGCCCCGTTTGCGCCGCGATTTCCGGATAGCTGAGTCCCGCATCCCACAACAACAAGACTTCACGGTCCCGCTCGGTCAGCGCGGCCAGCGCGCTGGTGACCTGGGCCCAGCGCTCGTCATGCTCCACGCTGTCATCCGCCGACAGCTCGGGCGTCGAGAGAGGGACCGGATCGTCCTTGAGCAGCACCAGGTGTTTCCGCCGGCGAATCGCCGCCCGGGCCTCGTCCCGCGCCAGGTTGGCGGCTACCGCAAAAATCCACGCGCGGGGCTTGTCCGGCTGATGCGCCATCGCGCGAATGAAGACTTCCTGGGCAAGGTCCTCGGCGCGATCGGCATCCCAGATCTTTCGATACAGGAACCGGACCACCGCCGCGTAGTGGGTCTTGTACAGCCGTTCCAGATCTTCCATGGTCCCGGCCTTTCTTCGCTTTGGCCTACCCTTCCCGATGGTAGGACGCGCGATGGCCGTAATTGTTGCACAATCTGGAGTTATTGGCCAGGGACGGGGGCAAAAACGCACCCCGGATGGAGGGTTTCGCCGCCTTCCGGCCACTCCGAACAAAGCTCCGGTTTGGCGGGCCGCCCGTCGGGCCGGACCCGGCCGTGGAGGACGCAGGCCACCCCGTCGGACCCCAGAAAGCCGCAGGCCGAAATCATCTCGGCATTGAGGGAAAACCTGCCTTCCCGTTCCACCTTGCACAGATAGGGGCGCTTGCGGGCCCGGATCAGCGCCTCCAAGCGCTTTTCCCGGGTGGTGCACATGATCTCGATCTGGAGATCGCGGCAGCAGGCCGCCCCCCGCTGGTTGTCGGCGGTCCGGCAGAGGGCGGTTGCGCAGGGATTGGGGTGTTCGACCACCGGGAGGCTCCGGGACGGCGCAGGGGGCGGGGTCAGCTTCCGGGACGCCAGCCGGCCCCGCTCCACGATGCGGAACCGGTCCCCGCCCAGCTGCCGGGACGCCGGGATCCGCTCCGGCCGAGCCACGGCCCGGCTCTCGTATCCGTGGGCGGCACACCGCGCGGTCCCGACTCCTTCCTGGAGGAAGCGGCAGGGGACCAGGAGCTCGGCCGACACGTACAGATCGTCATCGTCCTCCCAGAGATCGGAGAGGAACCGGATCCGGTCCGTATGACCCAGCAGCCAGGTCGCCTCGTGGTCCCCTGAGCAGGGTCCGTCGTCCAATGTGGCAACCCGGAGCAGCACCCGGAGCGAGCGGCATTGGGCTCCCATCGAGCGGCAGGGAGGAGCGAGGACTTGCATGGCGGGAGGCGCGGACATGCCGCAAGATATCTGGCTCGGGTAGGCCCGTGGCATTAGTATCGTTCAGCACCTATATTGTGAAGTTGTTCACAAGGGGCACTGACCGGACCAAACCGGCGGTGCGGGGATGATCAACACCACCGATTTCCAACCAGGTTGGGGAGGCAGTGAGGCGATGAGCAAGATTGCGGCTGTGGCTGGTTTGGCTGTCCTGATGGCGGCCTGCGGCGACAAGAGTGCGGACACTCCTGCGGCGGACACCACTGCGGTGGCGGCGGCTCCCGCTCCGGCTCCGGCCGGCGCGACGCACGACGTCAACATGGTGATGGAAGGAACCGCCTACAAGTTCGTTCCCGCGGACCTCTCGGTCCGGGTCGGCGACCAGGTGGTGTTCCACAACGTCAGCGGCGGTCCCCACAACGTGGCCTTCTGGGCCGACAGCATTCCTGCGGGCGCCAAGGAAGTGATCGATCCGCAGCTCAAGGATCAGATCGCACCGCTCAGCAGCGCGCTGGTCGTGGACCCGAACGCCACCATCACGATCTCCTTCGCGAACGCGCCGACCGGTGAGTACCGGTTCACCTGCACGCCGCACCTCGCGATGGGCATGCATGGCAAGATCACCGTTGCGCCCTAACTCCTAGGGAGTAGCGAAGAGCGAAGAGCGGGGAGGGTCGCGGAAGCGGCCCTTTTCGTTTTTTAGCCGCCCGCTACCCGCTACCCGCTACCCGCTACCCGC
>DATCXX010000038.1:0-2595 GCA_036565615.1 Gemmatimonadales bacterium
CGCCTCGGCCACCCGGGCGGCCTGCCGTGCCGCCAGGTCGGCGTAATCGGGGATGTCGATCCTGGGCGGCGGCTCGTCAACCACGAATCTGTTGACTCCCACGACCGTGACCTCTCCGGCTTCGACCGCCTTCTGGAGCTGATAGGCGCTTTCCCCGATCCGCTTCTGGAAGAAGCCCTGCTCGATCGCCCGGGCGGCCCCGCCCTGCGCATCCACTTCCTCGATCAGCGCCCGGGCTTCGGCTTCAATCCGGTCGGTGAGGGCCTCGACGTAGTAACTTCCGCCCAGGGGATCCACCGTGCGGTCGAGGCCGCTCTCCCAGGCGAGAATCTGCTGGGTGCGGAGCGCCAGGGTGGCCGCCTCCGCCGAGGGAAGGGCCAGCGCTTCGTCGTATCCGTTGGTGTGGAGCGACTGGGTGCCCCCCAGGGTGGCGGCCAGTGCCTGCACCGCCACCCGGACCACGTTGTTGAGCGGCTGCTGGGCCTGGAGGGTCACGCCGCCGGTCTGGGTATGGAAGCGCAGCTTGCAGGTCGCGTCATCGGCCTGGAACCGCTCCCGGACCAGCCGGGCCCAGAGCCGCCGGGCCGCGCGGAACTTGGCGGCCTCCTCGAAGAGATCGTTGTGGGCCGCAAAGAAGAAGGAAAGCCGGGGGCCGAACTCCTCGATCCGGAGGCCGCGGTCCAGTGCCCGGCGCACGTATTCGCAGGCGTTGGCGAGCGTGAAGGCCACCTCCTGCACCGCGGTGGCGCCCGCCTCGCGCATGTGGTAACCGCTGATCGAGATCGGATTGAAGTTCATTCCTTCCGCCGACACGAACCCGAAGATGTCCGCGATCAGCCGGAGCGACGGCTCGGCGGGAAAAATGTAGGTCCCCCGCGCGATGTATTCCTTCAGGATGTCGTTCTGGACCGTGCCGGAAAGCTTGCGCCGCTCGATCCCCCGCTCTTCTCCCACCACCACGTACATCGCGAGCAGAATGGCCGCGGTGGCGTTGATCGTCATCGAGGTGGAGACCCGGTCCAGCGGAATGTCCTCGAACAGGCGGGCCAGGTCGTCCACCGTGTCGATCGCGACGCCCACCCGGCCGACCTCGCCCGCGGCCATGGGGTGATCGGAGTCGTACCCCATCTGGGTCGGGAGATCGAAGGCGGTGGAGAGGCCGGTCTGGCCGGCCGCCAGCAGGGCCCGGAAGCGCCGGTTGGTCTCCTCGGCGGTGCCGAACCCGGCATACTGCCGCATGGTCCAGAGCCGGCCGGTGTACATCGAGGGCTGGATGCCGCGCAGGTAGGGCCAGGTCCCGGGCTGTCCGGGATCGCCCTGCCGATCGGATGGCTGATAGAGCGGCGCCACGGGAAGCAGCCCGGGATTTTTCCGGGGTGGATCGGTCACGCCGTCTCCTCGGTCAGCATCTGGCGCACGAACTCCACATCTCCCGCCGAGCCGATGACCAGGGGCGTCCGCTGGTGGAGCTGGGTGGGCTCGAGATCCAGGATCCGGCGCAGGCCGTCGGTCGCCGCGCCACCGGCCTGCTCGGCCACGAAGGCCAGGGGGCTCGCCTCGTAGCAGAGCCGGAGCTTTCCGCTCGGCCTCGAGGTCTCACCGGGATAGAGAAAAATCCCGCCGGTGACCAGGTTCCGGTGAAAATCCGCCACCAGGGCGCCGATGTAACGACTGTTCTTGCCGGCGATCCGCTCGGGAAAGTCCCCGTGAAACCCGCGCACCGCGCGCTGCATCCCCTTGGACCAGCGCGAGAAGTAGCTCTCGTTGACGCTGTAGTACTTGCCGCAGGCGGGCGTCTGGATGCCCGGGTGGGAGAGCACGAATTCGCCGATGGTGGGATCGAGGGTGAATCCGTGGACTCCCTGCCCGGTGGTGTACACCATCATCACGCTGGAGCCGTACATGATGTACCCGGCGGCGATCTGGCTGCGGCCCGGCTGGAGCACGTCATGCAGGGTCCCGTGTCCCTCCAGCGAGGTGCGGCGGTAGATGCTGAAGATGGTACCCACCGGATTGTTGTTGTCGATGTTCGACGATCCGTCCAGCGGATCGAACAGCACCGCGTACTTCCCGTGGGGAATGTGCTCGGCGATCGGAATCACCTCGTCTTCTTCCTCCGACGCCATCACGCACACCCGTCCGGTGTGATTCATCGAGTTCTTGAGCGCCTCGTTGGCGAAGACATCGAGCTTCTGCTGCTCCTCCCCCTGAATATTGATGGCGTGGGCCGACCCCAGGATGTTGATGATGCCGGCGCGGCGCACCGCCGAAGCGATGATCTTGGCGCCCAGGGCGATGTCGTAGAGGAGATTGGAGAGCTCGCCGGTGGCCTCCGGTATCTGCCGCTCGCGGTCCATGATGAACCGCTCGATGGTGATGACCGAGGTGTTGGGCAGCGTCATGAGCTCTCCTCAGGGCCGAATAGCGTACCGGCGGGTGCCGCGGCGGCCGCGGAGCACCATGGTCGTCTCCTGCACCGTCACCTGGATGCTGCCTTCCCGGTCGGTGCGCCAGACCTCGGCGCCCGCATCGGCCAGCCGGGCCAGCGCGGCGGGCGCCGGATGGCCGTAGCGGTTCGCGCCGACGCTGATCACC
>DATCXX010000274.1:0-2089 GCA_036565615.1 Gemmatimonadales bacterium
GCCTGGAAGATCGCGCCCGCGCTCGCGGCCGGCTGCACGGTGCTGCTCAAGCCGGCGGAGCAGACTCCCCTCAGCATCCTGAAGCTGGCCGAGGATTTCGAGGCGGTGGGATTGCCGCCCGGCGTGGTGAACATCGTGACCGGGGCAGGGGAGACCGGCGCCCTGCTGGTGGCCCACCCCCAGGTGGACAAGATCGCCTTCACCGGCAGCGCCGAAGTCGGCAAGCTGATCATGAAGAGCGCGGCCGATACCCTCAAGAAGATTTCGCTGGAGCTGGGCGGGAAGTCGCCCAACATTCTCTTTGCCGACGCCGACTTCGAAGCCAGCGTGGACGGCGCCCTCTTCGGCCTCTTCATCAACCAGGGCGAGGTCTGCTCGGCGGGCAGCCGGATCCTGGTGGAGCGGCCGATCTACAAGAAGGTCATCGACGCGATGGTGGAGAAGGCCCGGGGCATCAAGCTCGGGCCCGGGCTCGACCGCACTACCAAGATGGGACCGCTGGTGAGTCGGGAGCAGCTCGATCGGGTGTCAGGCTATCAGGAACTGGGGAAAAGGGAAGCCAAGCTGGCGCTAGGCGGGGGAAGGGGGAAGGGGGAAAACCTGGGGAAGGGGTTGTTTGTGGAGCCCACCATCTTCTACGACGTGCCGAACTCGGCCCGGATCGCCCGGGAGGAGATCTTCGGTCCGGTGGCGGCGGTGATTCCCTTCGAGAACGAGGCCGAGGCGATCCGGATCGCCAACGACACCGACTACGGGCTGGCCGCCGCGGTGTGGAGCCGGGACATCTTCCGGGTGATGCGCACCGTGAAGCAGCTCCGGGCGGGGGTGGTCTGGGTCAACCACATGCAGCCGACCTTCGTGGAGGCACCCTGGGGCGGCTACAAGCAGAGCGGGATCGGGCGCGAGCTGGGGAAGTGGGGCGTGGAGGAGTATCTCCAGGTGAAGCAGGTGCACATCAATCTCGAGGACAAGCCAATCGGCTGGTACTGACGGTCACCGCGCGGGCCGCGCGCCGCGCGTCCCCGATCGTGGTCGTGGTACATAACCGCGCGGCGGCACCGGCGGACGCACCGTAACGGTGACGCTGTCGCCGGTGACCTTGAGCGTGCCGGTCACCGGGTCGCGCACCCCTTTCACCCCCTTGCCGGTCGCCTCGATGACCACATCGCCCACCCGCCATTGCTCGCGCGTGGGCGACGTCAGCCGGGGTCGGAGTGTACTGTCCTGTTCCGGCACCACGTCGATGACCAGCGTCTGCCCACCGCGTCGGATCGTTAGGGCCACGCTGCGCCGCGGCACGACGCTGGCCAGCCGCCCGCTTCCGATCCTCGACGAGATCGGGTGGCCGTCCACTGCCAAGAGAGTGTCTCCTTCGCGAAGGCCGGCCCGCGCGGCGGGACCGCCCGGCATCACGCGCGCGAGTGCCGGCGGTGTGGAGTAGGACCAGCGGTCGCGGCCCCCGGAGGTCTCCAGCCGGCATCCGACGCAGTCGATCCCGACGCCGAGCTTCCCTGCGCCGGGCAACGTTCCGGGCGACGCGAAGACGCGATCATCGTCGCACACGGGCTCCGCGGTGATCGCGACCGCGCGCTCGACGCCATTCCGGCGCACTACAAACCGCACCGGTTCCCGCCGCCACGCTCCAAGCAGCATCGCCGCCTCGCGACTGGTGGATGGCTGGTCGTCGACCGAGACCAGGGTATCCCGGTCCAGCAGTCGCCCGGCGCCGGGACCGTCCTCGCGAATCTGGTGCAATACCGGCTCGCCCCGGAATCGGGTGTAGCGGCGGCCCTCGATCTGCGTGACGGTCAGGCAGTCGACGCAGGAAATGAACTTGTATCCGAAATCGGGACGGAGCCGCTCCGAAGGGCACGATTGTGGCGCGGCCGATGAGGGGAGCAGCGTTATCACGAGGACAGCAACGAAGGATCGCATGAGTCTCAATACCAGATGATGCGTGATGGCTCAGGATTCAGATCGGATGGAACCAGAGGCGCCGTGACGAACTGCTCCACCGGGGCCCGGGATCGCCGCTCGCCGACTCGAATGCCGGTAAGGAAGGCGACGATGACGGCGGCAGCGGCGAACA
>DATCXX010000057.1:0-3462 GCA_036565615.1 Gemmatimonadales bacterium
CGGCTGCTGGACACTCTGCGCAAGCCGGTCAAGCTGGGAACCCAGGAGGTCTTCGTGACCGCGTCGGTGGGAGTGGCCATCTATCCCTTCGACGGCAGCGACACCGAGGAGCTGCTGAAATGCGCCGACGTCGCGATGTATCACGCGAAGGAGCAGGGGCGCAACACCTACCAGATGTATTCCGCCTCCATGAACGCCGAGGCGATGGCCCGGCTCCAGCTCGAGCTGCAGCTGCGCAAGGCCGTCGAAGCCGGTGAATTCACCATCTGGTATCAGCCGATCGTGGACCTCGACACTCGCAAGCCGGTCGCCGCCGAGGCGCTGGTGCGCTGGTCCCACCCGGAGCGCGGGCTGGTCTCGCCGGGAGAGTTCATCGCGCTCTGCGAGGAATGCGGCCTCATCGTGCCGCTGGGCGAGTGGATTCTCCGCGGGGTCTGCACCCAGGCCCGGGCCTGGGAGGCCGCCGGGATGGGCACGGTGCGGATGTCGGTGAATCTCTCCGCCCGGCAGCTCCGCCACGACGGCATTGTGGATATGGTCCGGACGATTCTGCAGGAGACCGGGCTCCGGCCCCGCTCCCTGGTCCTGGAGCTCACCGAATCGATGCTGATGGAGCCCAAGGGGGTCACCGGGCGGACCATCCGCGAGCTGGCCGATCTGGGGGTGAGCCTGGCCATCGACGACTTCGGCACCGGCTACTCGTCGCTCAGCTATCTCAAGAATTTTCCGGTGACCGCCCTCAAGATCGACCGCTCCTTCATCGCCGGCATCACCACCGACCCCGACGACTCCGCCATCACCACCGCGATCATCGCCCTGGCCGACGCCATGGAGCTCGATGTGGTGGCCGAGGGGGTGGAGACCGAGGCCCAGGCGCAGTTCCTTCGGGAGAAGGGCTGCCAGAAGATCCAGGGCTACCTGGTGGGACGGCCGATGGCGCGGGAGGAATTCGAGGAGGGCCTGCGCCGGGCGAGCAGCCTTCAGCCATCAGCCGTCAGCCGTCAGCCCCGCAAGCGGCTGAAGGCCGAAGGCTGAACGCTGAAGGCTATACCGTGGCTCGGGTACGATTCATCGTCCCCCGCTCGGCCAGGGCGGCCTGGGCCGCGGCCAGCCGCGCGATGGGAACCCGGAAGGGAGAGCAGGACACGTAATTCATCTTCTGGGCTTCGCAGAAGGCCACCGCCGCCGGTTCGCCGCCGTGCTCCCCGCAGATGCCCAGCTTGAGATCCTGACGCTCCCGGCGGCCCAGGCTCACCGCCATCGAGATCAGCTTGCCCACCCCCTCGAGATCCAGCTCCACGAACGGGTCGGCGTCGATGATGCCGCGCTCCAGGTATTCGGGCAGGAACACCCCGGCGTCGTCCCGGGAGAGTCCCCACGCGGTCTGGGTCAGGTCGTTGGTGCCGAAGGAGAAGAACTGGGCCTCCCGGGCGATCTCGTCGGCGGTGAGCGCGGCGCGGGGCAGCTCGATCATGGTGCCCAGCAGGTAGGGCACGGTGAGCTGACGCTCCCGGAAGACCTCCTCGGCCACCTGGCGCACGATCAGCGCCTGCTTCCGGAACTCGACCACGTGGGCCACCAGCGGGATCATCACCTCGGGCTGCACCCGCCCCTTGCGGTTGGCCACGGTGCAGGCCGCCTCGAAGATGGCCCGCGCCTGCATCATGGTGATTTCGGGATACATGATCCCGAGCCGGCAGCCCCGGAGCCCGAGCATCGGATTCACTTCCGAGAGCGAGGCGATGGTACGGTTGACATCCTCGACCGTCTTGCCCAGCTCGCGGGCCAGGGTGGCGATTTCCTCCGGCTCCTTGGGCAGGAACTCGTGCAGCGGCGGGTCGAGCAGCCGGATGGTCACCGGGTACCCTTCCATGGCCCGGAAGATTCCTTCGAAATCGGTCCGCTGCATCGGCAGCAGCTTGGCCAGAGCCTTCTGCCGTCCGGCCGTGTCGGAGGCGAGAATCATCTCCCGCATGGCGGTGATCCGCTCGCCCTCGAAGAACATGTGCTCGGTGCGGCAGAGACCGATCCCCTCGGCGCCGAAATCCCGGCCCCGGTGCGCGTCGGCCGGCGTGTCGGCGTTGACCCGGACCCGGAGGTGCCGCATGCCGTCGGCCCAGCCCATCAGCCGGGAGTAGTGCCCGGAGAGCTCCGGCGGCACCAGCCGCGCCTTGCCGGCGTAGACCCGGCCGGTGCTGCCGTCCACCGTGATCCACTCGCCTTCCTGGATCCGGCGCCCGTCCACGGAGAATGCGGGGGCCCGCTCGTCCACTTCGATTTCGTGGGCCCCGGCCACGCACGGCTTGCCCATGCCGCGCGCCACCACCGCGGCGTGGGAGGTCATCCCGCCCCGCGCGGTGAGAATCGCCTTGGCGGCGACCATGCCGTGGAAATCTTCCGGGCTGGTTTCCCGCCGGACCAGAATCACCGGCTCGCCCTTGCGTCCCCGGGCCTCGGCGTGATCGGCCTCGAAAACCGCGGCGCCACTCGCCGCGCCGGGGGACGCGGGCAGCCCGGTGGTCAGCAGGTCGAGGGTTGCCTTGGGATCGATGGTGGGATGGAGCAGCTGATTGAGATCGTTGGGCGGGACCCGCGCGATGGCCTCCTCCTCCGAAATCAGCCCCTCGTCCACCATGTCCACCGCGCAGCGGACCGCCGCGTGGCCCGAGCGCTGGGCCCGGCGGGTCTGCAGCATGTAGAGCCGGCCCCGCTGGATGGTGAACTCGAGATCCTGGACATCCCGGAAGTGCCGCTCCAGGGTCCGGGCCACCTGCTCCAGCGCCTGGTAGGCGTCCGGGAGCCGTTCCCGCAGCCGGGAGATCGGCTCCGGGGTGCGGATGCCGGAGACCACGTCCTCCCCCTGGGCGTTGAGGAGGTATTCGCCGTACAGGGCCCGCTCGCCGTTGGAAGGGTCGCGGGTGAAGGCGACCCCGGTGCCGGAGTCCTCGCCCATGTTGCCGAACACCATGGCGACGATGTTGACCGCCGTTCCCATGGTGTCGGGAATGTCGTGCAGCTTCCGGTAGTCGATGGCCCGGCGGGTGTTCCAGCTCTCGCACACCGCGGCCACCGCACCCCAGAGCTGATCCATCGGGTCGTCGGGAAAGGGCTTGCCCGACTCGCGCCGGATCAGCTCCTTGAACTCCGCCACCACCTCGCGCAGCGATTCCCAGGGGAGGTCGATGTCCCGGGCGGCGCCGGCCGCGAGCTTCCGGCGCTCCAGGGTCTCGTCGAACACCCGCTTGGGGACCTCGAACACCACGCCGCCATACATCTGCACGAAGCGCCGATAGGAGTCGTAAGCAAAGCTGGGGTTGTCGGAAAGCCGGCGCAGGCCCTCGACCGTGGTGTCGTTGAGCCCGAGATTGAGAATGGTTTCCATCATGCCCGGCATGGAGACCGCCGCCCCGGAGCGCACCGAAACCAGCAGCGGATCGGCGCTGCCGCCGAACTGCCGGCCGG
>DATCXX010000074.1:0-2416 GCA_036565615.1 Gemmatimonadales bacterium
GCGGCAAGCCGAGGGACAGGCCGGCGAGCTCGAGCGCGCCGGGAATGGCGCGATGCGCCGTCACTCGGGGGTCATGATCGCCCACCAGAGCGATCCGCACCGTCTTCACGCCCGCTCCTCGGCGCCGAGCCAGCGGCCCGCGCGAACCGTGAGCGGCCAGCTGATCTGCCGTGCCACCGCGGGCTCCCCCCACACCGGACCCAG
Organism: Gemmatimonadales bacterium; assembly: GCA_036565615.1. Lineage (GTDB taxonomy): Bacteria > Gemmatimonadota > Gemmatimonadetes > Gemmatimonadales > GWC2-71-9 > JABFSM01. Next base: position 205 of record DATCXX010000074.1, read on the forward strand.
CGCTTCGCCCAGCTCGGGCATCGGATCATGTCCCCGGGCGGCGATGAATTTCCCCACCGCGGACCAGGTCCGGATGAAGCCGAGCAGCTCGTCGAGGGTGAGCCGGGCCTCGATCGAGAATGGAGGGCCGGCAACTTCGGCGATGGGAATCGGGATGTGCTGGTACCCCTTCTCGACCAGGGCCCGTTCCGGCGGCCACCAGGGTCCGACCGTCTCCTCATAGAACCGGGTGATCACCCGGTCCACCCCCGGGGTGGAGCGGAGGAGGCCGTAACTCCAGGCGGCGAACGCCCCGCCCGGGGAGAGCACCCGGGTCACTTCCCGGTAGAACCGCTCCCGGTCGAACCAGTGGAGGGCCTGCGCCACCGTCACCAGGTCCACTCGGCGCCCGCCCAGCGCACTCGACTCGCTCGAGCCGGCAAAATACCTGGCGCCGGAGGTCCGGTCGGCGGAGGCGAGCTGGGTCCGGCTCGGATCCGACCCGACGACCAGGTCGAAATGCGGGGTGAGCAGCGCCGCAGCCTGGCCGGTTCCGGTTCCGCAGTCCCAGGCAACCGAGCGACCGGCCGGCAGGGTCGCCAGCCAGGCGAAGAGCGCGGGCGGATAGCGGGGGCGGAATCGGGCGTAGGCGACCGAGTCGCGGGAGAAATGATCGGCGAACCCGCTCACTGGATGCGCACCGTCTCGTGATACACCCGGAGCGGCACCGCCTCCGGGGTCGCGTGATTGGTGTGATACACCTCGACGTCGAGATCGCCCGCCGGCAGGTTGCGGACCCGGGCCCGGAAGTAGTTCTGGGTGGGAACGAAGAATCCCGGAACCGTTTCGAACGCGTCGATGTCGATTCGAAGCGCGCGCGGGCCGGTGACCGTGAGCGTGCCGAAGAGCGTGTATCCCGTGGTCTGGGTCTGCATCACCCCGGTGACCAGCAGGGCGCCGGATTCCGGAGTCGCGGTGGTCGGGAGGGTGGGAATCCCGAACACGATCCCCACTTCGAACTCGAGCGTGGGCACGCTGGGCTCGATCGGGGAGCTGCAGGCGAGGGCCGCCCCCAGCAGGGCAAAAACGAGGCGCCGCATGCTTTTCAAGATAGCTACCCTGCGCGGCGCTCCCGCCGGGCTCGTCGCGATGTTGCCGGGGCCTTGGGGGGTGCGGCGGGCCCCGCGGTGTCAGGGGCGGGAAGGTGGCCGAACAGATCCTCGCGCACCGCCGGGTTGCGCAGCTTCCACATGACGCCGTCGGTGAAGTAGTGATGGACATTGAGGAAGGCGAGCAGAGAGAGCGCGGTGACTTCCCCGGGCCGCCGCCCCAGCCAGTCGGCCACCACGTCCATGGCGCGGGCCGGAATCCAGACCGCCATGGCGACCGAGACCGCCAAGAGCACGATCAGATACACCGCCATGTGGGTCACCAGCCTCCCGGGCCCCGACCCGCTCCGCCGGGTCCGATTGATCTCCACCCGGACCGGAAACATCAGGTATTGCAATGCGTGGGCGATCTGCACCCAGAAGATGGCCCTCGGGTCGCGCGCCATCGCGGCATACCAGACGAAAATCGCACCCCAGGCGATGAGGGCCCGGGCCGGGGGGAAACGTCCGGTCCGGGCCTTCATCATCGCAAGGCCCACCAGACCGGCCACCAGCGCGACGGCACTGAGCACCGACAGAATGAAATAGAGCGATTGCAGCAGTGGGCCGAACCGGGTGTCGCCGAAGCCCCAGCGGAAGAACCAGGCGACGTGCCAGGCCAGCAGCAGATACAGCCCGCCCCGGACCAGCCGCCGCTCGAGCGGCTGAAAGGAGCGGCCGTCCAGATAGGTGTAGGTGGCCATCATGCCCCACGCCTGCCCGGTGTAGTGCCACGCCAGGTAGCCGCCCTGCACCGTCATCAGAATGGAGACGTAGAGATCGGTCTCCCGGCTCTGCCAGACCGCGAAGGCGATGTAGGCGATCAGGATCAGCGGGACGTAAATCGCCGCCCAGCGGTGCGCGTTGATGGTTTCCCGGTTCCGGTAGACCAGCCGGTAGGACGCCATGAAGTGCGGCATGTTCACCAGAGCCGCGATCCAGGCCTGCATCCCCACCCCGACGATCACCAGGTCGGCGCGGCCGCTCAGCAGCAGGGGAAGCAGGAGCAGCAGCGACAATCCCCCGACGCACAGCGCATCGACCAGGGGAGAGATGATGGCGGGGCGCGGGGCCGCCGCGGAGGA
>DATCXX010000093.1:0-6388 GCA_036565615.1 Gemmatimonadales bacterium
CGGCTGCGGCGACCGCTGCGGGCTCTGCCGGCCCTACCTGCGGCGGATGCTGGCCACCGGGGAGACCGTGTTCCACCAGATCATCGCGGAAGCCGGCGAGTGAACCCCCGCCAGCGCGAGGTCCTGCTCCGCCGCCTGGGCAGCCCGGCGGGGATCACCGCGCTTGCGCTGGTGCTGGGCTGGCTGGCGATGCTGTTCGCCTACAAGGATCAGTGGTTCGGTCTCATCCTGGCCCTCCTCACCACCATCGGTGCGTTCATCGCCATCCGGCGGGGCGACGTCATGGCCCGGCAGCGACGGACCCGTCTCGAGGCCGCGATTTCCGCCGCCGCGGCCCGGAACCGCGAGCTGGAGCTGCTCCGGCGGCTTGGCTCCATCCTGCTCGGGGTGCGGAGCAGCGGCGAGCTGCTCGAGGAAGTCGTCCAGCTGGCCGCGGGCCTGCTCGAGGCCGAAGGGGCCGCGATCTTCCTGATCGTGGAAGAGGGCCGCTTCCTCAAGGTCTCGGCCGGCGCCGGGCTGCTGCGCGCCGCCGAGGGGAGTCTGGTGCCGGTGGACCGTTCGCTGGCCGGCTGGTCGGTGCTCAACGATCAGGCGGTCACGTGCGACGACATGGAATCCGATCCCCGGAATTTCCCGGTGGACACGTTGCCTGCCCACCTGGAGCGGGCGGTCTGCGTCCCGCTCCGCTCTTCCGACATGGTGATCGGTACCGTCTGCGCCTATAACCGGGTGGACGGGAGACCCTTCGGCGAGCACGACATCGTGCTGCTGAGCGCACTGGCGGAGCAGGTGGCGGTCGGGCTCGACCGGGCCACGATTCTGGAGGAGACCCGTCGCAGCGAGCGCGAGCTGGCCGACAAGAACCGGGAGCTGATCCGGGTCACCAAGCTCAAGGACGAGTTCCTGGCCAACATGTCCCACGAGCTCCGGACCCCGCTCAACGCGATCATCGGCTTTTCCGAAATGCTGCTGATGCCGGAAATGGACGCGGTGCCCGAGCAGCGCCGCGACTTCCTGGAGTCGATCGCCCGGAACGGCCGGCATCTGCTCGGGCTGATCAACAACATCCTCGATCTCTCCAAGATCGAAGCGGGCCGGATGACCGTGCATCTCACCCGGCTCGACCTCCGGGACTCGATCCGCGGCGCGGCCACCGACACCACCAGCCTCCGGACCGCCAAGCAGCAGACCGCCACCATCGACCTCGGGGAGGAGCCGCTGCTGGTGGTGGCCGACCACACCCGGGTCCGCCAGGTGCTTTTCAATCTCCTGTCCAATGCCTCCAAGTTCACTCCGGAAGGCGGTGTGGTCTCGCTTTCGGCCGTCCGGACCCCGGTCCCGCTGGCGATCCCGTCGGAGCGGGCCGGAGAAAAATCGCGACTGGTAACCCGCGACGCGGTCTGGGTCTCGGTGCGGGACAGCGGGATCGGGATCCGGCCGGAGGACATCGGCAAGCTCTTCCAGGTGTTCAGCCAGGTGGACAGCTCCGCCAGCCGGCAACAGCAGGGCACCGGCCTGGGGCTCGCGCTGTGCAAGCAGTTCGTGGACATGCACGGGGGCACCATCGGCGCGGAGTCCATCGTGGGGGGCGGGAGCACCTTCTGGTTCATCCTGCCGGTCGAGGGCCCGCTCCGGCATCCGGCCTGAGGGTCACCCGGAGCGCGGGGAAGGGGCGGACTCAGCCGGGCTCAGCGTTATGGCGCTCGTGGGAGTAGATTCAGTATATGCGTAAGGGTCTGGTCTGCCGTCTGATTTCCGCGCTCCTCCTCGCCCTGGTTGCGGCGGGGGGCGGCCGGCTGTCCACGGTGGACGCCCTGGTCTTCCACGAGGGCTCCGCCCAAACCGACGGGTTCCGCTCTCATTTCGAGGCATCCAGCGGGTGCCACGAAGACGCCTGCTCGATTCGCTCCACGGCGCACGAATCCCGGCTCACCCCGCTGGTGGCGACGCCGTCCCTGTGCGTTGCGCTGCCCGAATCCCCCGCACCGGCGTTCGCCCCCCGGGGTGCAGCGACGGCGTTCTTCTCCCCCAGCCATCTCTCCAGGGCGCCTCCCCTCTCGGTCTGAACGGCCTGGCAGGTCGCGGTTCAGAAGTCAACGAGAAGGGGAGACATGCGAGCATTCATTCTTGCCATTTTGGTGGCCTTGCCGTGCATCAGGCAGGCCTCCGCCCAGCGTCCCGACAGCACGCCGCCGGCGGCCCCGGCCCAGGCGCCCCAGGTTCGCACGGTGGGGGCGTACATGAACATCGGATTCGTGGCCCTCTCGGACTTCGGCTGGTCCACCGAGCGCAATGTCCGCTCCCTGCAGCTGGGGGATCACGATCCTCGGGTCCGCGGTTTCACGATTCCCAACGCGGAAATCGCCCTCGATGGAGCGGTAGACCCCTACTTCAAGGGCTTCAGCAATATCGTCTACAAGCTCGACGAGAACGGCGAGACGGGGGTCGAGCTGGAAGAGGTGTTCTTTCTGACCACCTCGCTTCCCGGCAACCTGCAGCTCAAGGGCGGGCAGTTTTTCGCCGAGTTCGGCCGCCAGAATCCGCAGCATCCCCACTCCTGGGCCTTTGTGGACCAGCCCCTGGTGCTCAATCGCATCCTCGGCCCCGAGGGGCTGCGGAGTCAGGGGGCGAGAATCTCCTGGCTGGTGCCGGTCTCGTTCTACACCGAGGCCATGGTGAGCGTGATGAACAGCGCCGGCGGCACGGCCTTCAGCTTCCGCTCCGATGAGTCCGCCGAGATCCACGGGGGCGTTCCCGATGTGCGCGAGGTGGAACGGCTGCAGGACTTTCTCCTGGTCCCCCGGGTCGCCACATCCATCGATCTGACCGACACCCAAACGCTCCTGTTGGGAGGGTCGGCGGCCTTCGGCCCCAACAGCTCCGGAACCCGGGCCCGCACCCGGGTTTATGGGGCTGACGTCTACTGGAAATGGAAGTCCGCCACGGCGGCACAGGGATTTCCCTTCGTCTCCCTCCAGGCCGAGTTCCTCACCCGCCGGTACGACGCGGCCGCGCGGGTCTCGGCGGAAGATCCCTCGATCACGCTGCCGGCCGAGACGCTCAACGACCGGGGGTTCTACTCCCAGCTGCTGTGGGGCATCAAGCCCCGCATCGTGACCGGACTGCGCGGCGAATTCGCCAGCGGCGACGCCGGGGCGTTCGATTCGGAGCTTCGGACCGATCGCTTTCGGCTCTCGCCGAATCTGACCTGGTATCCGACCGAGTTTTCCAAACTGCGGCTGCAATACAACTATGACCATCGCCAGGGCATCGGCCGGGATCACTCGGTGTGGTTGCAGTTCGAGTTCCTGCTGGGTGCCCACGCGGCCCATAAATTCTAGGATAAGGAAGCGACGCTACTCATATGACCACACTCGTCCAACTCCGGCTTGCCGTGGCGGCGATGCTCGCCCTGCCGGGCCCGGCGACCCCCGTCACGGGCAGGCTCACGGTGGTGGCGACCACCCCCGACCTGGCGGCGCTGGCCCGCGAAATCTGCGGCACCAGCTGCGACGTCAAGGCGCTCGCCAAGCCCACGGAGGATCCCCACTTCGTGGACGCCAAGCCCAGTCACATCGTCACCCTCAATCGCGCGGACGTCCTGATCGAAGGGGGTGCCGAGCTCGAGCTCGGCTGGCTGCCGCCGCTGCTGGAGAGCGCGAGGAATTCCAGGATCGCCGCCGGCGCGCCGGGCCGGATCGTGGCCTCGCAGGGCGTCCGGATGCTCGAGGTTCCGGCAACCTTCGACCGCTCCAGGGGCGATGTCCATCCCTACGGCAACCCGCATTTTCTGCTGGATCCGCTGAACGTGAAGCTCATCGTCGCGCAGATCGCAGATCATTTGTCGCAGGTCGATCCGAAATCGGCAGGGCTCTACCGGGCCAACCTGGCGAAATTCAACGCCGCCCTCGACGCGAAGCTGGTGGAGTGGCAGAAGCAGCTCGCTCCCTATGCCGGGATGAAGATCGTCACCTACCACAAGGACTTCGCCTACCTGGCGGAGCGATTCAAGCTGGATGTGGTCGAAACCCTCGAGCCCAAGCCGGGCATCGCTCCCTCGCCCGCCCACCTGGCGAAGGTGATCTCCACCATGAAGGCCACCGGCGCGCGGGTCATTCTGGTGCAGCCGTACCAGAACCGGAAGACCGCGGAAACCGTGGCGCGCCAGACCGCTGCCGAGGTGCTGGATGTCGGGCAGCAGCCGGGGGCGATCAAAGGGACCGAAGGCTATTTCTCGCTCATGGACTTCATCGTGCGCACGCTGGCCACCGCGCTCGGGGAGAAGCGATGATGCCGGACGATCTCGGGATGGTCTGGCAGGTCATGCGGTGGCCGCTGGCGGCCTGTCTCATCCTGCCTCCCCTGCTGGTCTATCTCGGCCTGCATGTGGTGGAGCGCGAGGTGATTTTCGTGGACCTCGCACTGGCCCAGGTGGCGACCCTGGGCACCTGCGTGGGACTGATCATGGGGTACGAATTCAATGACCGGATCACGTTCTGGATTTCGCTCGGCGTGACCTTCCTGGGGGCTGCGCTGTTCAGCTGGTCGCGCAGCAGCAAGAAACGACCAGTCCCCCAGGAAGCGATCATCGGGATCACCTTCGTGGTCGCCGCGGCCGGTGTGATCCTCCTGTTGAGCCGCGTCGCGGGCGGCAAGGAGGAGCTCGAACATCTCCTGACCGGCGACATCCTGAACGTCACCGCGGCCGAGGTCGGCCAGCGGACTGTCATTTTTCTGGCTCTGGCCGCGTTCTACGCCGCGTTCCACAAGCGGTTTGCGCTGATTTCTTCCGACCCCGGTTCGGCGTTTGCCCAGGGCATAAAAGTCCGGCTCTGGGACTTCCTGTTCTACGCCGCGTTCGCCCTGGTTGTAGTGAGTTTCGTGCGGGTGGCGGGCGTGCTCCTGACGTTCGCTTACCTGATCGTTCCCGCGGTCTGTGGCGTGATGCTGGCCAGCCGGTGGACGACGCGGCTGGCCATTGGATGGGGGATCGCGGTGACGGCGAGCCTGCTGGGGCTAGCAACGTCCTACTGGCTGGATCTGCCGACCGGGGCGGCCATCGTCTGCGCCAATGGAGCGCTGCTGGTCCTCGCCAGCATCCTGTCCTCGGCTCGGCCGGTGGAAGGTTAGGCGGTGCCGCCGGAACGCCGCAGCGCTTCCATCTCGGCCTCCAGGCCGAAGCCGTGGACCCGCGGTGCCACCAGCAGCGCGGCAAAGGCCAGGGTGTCTTCGTCTTCGGGCCGGTAGGCGTCCCGCGCGACGCTGCCGAGCAGCAGGTATCCCACCACCAGTCCGCCGACCTCGAGTCGCGCGCCGATCACCGTGCGGGCGGGCTGCGGGGGCGCGGCGCCACTTGCGACATTCCAGACCCGGTCGGCGCCGTGTTTCTCGGGATCGTCGATCAGGAGCGTGGATGCCTCGCCGAACCGGCCGACGATCGCCGTGAAGGGCGCGAGGGTTTCCCCGCCCGTCGCCGAGCCCCGGGTCGGCGCGCTCCCCGAGAGGGGGACGAGGGAACCTCCCGCAACCACTGCGAGAATCTCGACCCGGTCGTGGGGGAGAATCGGGTAGAGCACACCACTGACCCGGCGAACCAGGTCCGGTCCGCTGGCCGACTCGACCGACGCGCGGGCAAGATGGCCCGGCAAATCCTCCACCGACATCGCCGGCTCCACCGCCGGGTGGGGCGTCACCGACGGCATCACCTGCGCGAGCTCCGAGAGGGTGCTCTCCAGCGCGGTCGCCAGTCGGCGGAGGGCCAGCGCCTGTTTGGGTCCGAAGGCCGCCCGGTCAAAGCTTCCCAGCAGCATGAGCGCCACGTCCCGGCCTTCCCGGCGCACCGGAATCGCGATCGCCGAGGGATACCGGGCTCGGCGGAGCAGCTCCTCCAGCCGGTACAGCTGGTCCTGGCGCAGCTCGGGGTCGGGGAGGGGAATCTCGATGTGATCGCGTGACAATCCATCGGGTCCGAGGAGGACGATCCCGCCGGAAGCCGAGTAGAGCCACAACGCAAAGAGGTCATGGGGAACCTCCACCGCGGTGCTCGCGCCCAGCGCCTGATGCCAGGTGGTGATCGCGACCGGGTCGGGCGCCCCACCCTCCATGGGAAGGAGAGGGACGAGCCGATCACCTGGATGAGTGGCACCGCTGGACGGCATGAAGCCGGTAGGAGCAGGAGGCATGCCGGTGAGATGGTATCGCTTAAACTGTTGATTGGCTAGCGGTTGGGGCTGGGGATTGGGGTCTGGAGACTGGGGGGTAGTGGGCAGCGTGTTGCGTGGGGGTGGCAGGTTCTGCGTCCCCCAACCCCCAATCTCCAACCCCCAGCCCCGTTCAGTTTGTAGCGTCGGCGGTGGCCTCGTCGGCGCGCTGATCGCGGAAGGCCCGT
>DATCXX010000032.1:0-3121 GCA_036565615.1 Gemmatimonadales bacterium
GGACTACGCGACCTACGGCAGCTTCGCCCAGCTCCAGGGCGCCAGCAACTTCACGCTGTCTTCGGGCAACGTGAACAACGGCTCCGTGGCGGCCAGCAACGGGTACACGATGACCTTCAACAACCCGACCATCAGCACCGGTATCACCGAGTGCACCGTGCAGGTCGGCGCGGGCGCCACCAGCGGCGTGGACGGGATCATCATCTGCCCGTAATTGGGTGAGGTACGACGTAAAGAAGGCAGTGAATACCCAGGGGGCCGCGGCGGTGCCGCGGCCCGCCACTTACCCGGGGCAAACGGTCCCAACGCAGGGGGAGGCATGTCGGACAGGCGGGGCTTCACCATCATCGAGCTTCTCGTGGTCGTCGTGATCATCGGCATCCTGGCCGCGATCGCGATCCCGAAGTTCGCGATGACCAAGGACAAGGCCAGAATGGCCTCGGTGAAGTCGGACCTCCGCAACACCATGACGGCGGAGGAGGCCTACTTCGCCGATTACTCCACCTTCGGCAACTTGTCCCAGCTCCAGAGCAACAGCAACTACTCGCTCTCGACCGGCAATGCCGGCCTGGTCGTAACCGCGACCAACGGCTATACCGCGACGATCAGCAACGCGACGATCACCTCCGGCTTCACCCAGTGCACCGTCCAGTCGGGTGCAGGCGCGACGGCCGCGGCTGACGGCGTGATCATCTGCTCGTAACCACTCCGAAGGCCCCATCCATGCGCATTCTGGTTCTCGCTCCCGACGATTCTTTCCGCGCCCGCGTCAGTCCGGCGCTGGAAGAGGCCGGGTACGAGGTCCGGATCCGGCGCGAGGCCGAGGCGGCTCTGGTCGAAGCCCAGGCGAGCGCCGTGGAGGCGCTCCTTCTCGATCTGGACGCCTTCGAAGCGGGGATCCTCGGATTCCTGCGGCGGTATCGGGCCAGCGGGGGCGCCGGCGTCATCATGGTCGCGGGCGGACCCGGGGCCACGGCGCTGGCCGGGATCGCGCTGCGCGAAGGCGCCGACGGTTTCATCCGCAATCCGGTCGATCCGGACGAGCTGCTGCTCGCCCTGAAACAAGCCGAGGAACGCGATCGCCTGAGGCAGGAAGTCGCCCGGCTTCGCGCCACCCTCGGCGCCAGGGGCCTCGAGCCCCTGGTAGTGGCGGAAGACCCCAAGACCCGGGGCTTGCTGGAGCTGGCGGCGCGGGCGGCCGCCGCCGACGGCGCGGTGCTTATAACCGGGGAACGGGGAACGGGGAAAGCGCTCCTGGCGCAAGCGATGCATCGGTTCAGCCGAAGGGGAGATGGGGCGTTCGTCGCGGTGGACTGCGATGCTGCGCCCGATCTCTTCAGCCCGGCCCCCAGCGCCGGCAACCCGGACGACCCCGACTCCCCGCCGACTCTGCGCGGCGATCCCCAGGCCCTCTGGCGCTCCGCCAACCGGGGGACGCTGCTGCTCGAGGAAGTCGTCTCCCTCTCCCTGGACAGTCAGGCTCAACTGCTTACCCGCCTCGGTGGACGAACCGGGACCGGTCCCAACTCCAGGAGCCCGGAGCACGATGTCCGGATCATGGCGACCTCCTGCACCCCGGTGGACAATGCGGTCGGGGAAGGGCGGTTCCAGGCCGACCTGCTCCAGCGGCTTCGCGGGGTGCTCATCACCCTTCCGCCGCTCCGGGAGCGCGCCGAGGACATTCCCGCGCTGGTGACCCACTTCGCCCAGCAGGTGGCTTCACGCACCGGACGCCCGGTGAGCATCAGTCCCCAGGCGCTCGCCGGCCTGACCGCCTATTCCTGGCCGGGCAACGTCCGCGAGCTCCGGCAGATCGTCGAGCGGGCGGCGACGCTGTCCCCGTCCGGCAAGCTGGACCGGGGTGATTTTCCGGTGCTGACCGCCGACCTCTCGGCCGGATCCGGTGTCGCTGGAGCCTACGCACTCAAGCCGCAGGTCGAAGCGGTGGAGCGGGACGCGATCCTGCGCGCCCTCACCGCAACCAAGGGAACCCGACGGGAAGCCGCGCGGCTGCTCCAGGTCAGTCTGCGCACCCTCTTCTACAAGCTTCGCCGGTACGGTCTGGCCTGAGCGGCCGGGTCTTTCCGGTCCTACCCGCACAAATCGGATGATGTAACACCCGCGGCGGGGTGCATTGTTGCCCCATGCGCCGCGACGCTTCCGGGTTCACGCTGCTGGAAGTCCTCCTCGCCCTCCTCGTGCTCACCGCGGGTCTGCTCGGGTTTGCCGGCACCCTCGGTCCGATGAGCGCGCTTGCCGGCCAGGGCCGGATGCAGAGCCGCGCGGCGCTCATGCTGGCCTCCCGAGTCAGCCGGCTCCGCACCGAGCTTCAGGCCGGGGCGCCCGGCTGCGTCCTCCCGCCGGCGGGGGCGGCGGTGCACCCGGCGGGACTCGATGAATCCTGGGGATCCTCGCTTGCGGCCAACATCGTCGAGCTCCGCATCGTCGCCCGATTCCGCCTCCCCGGCCGGATCGAGGCCGAAACGCTCATCACCCGCTTCCCATGCCCCTGACCCGCGGCGGGTTTACTCTGGTCGAGCTGCTGGTGGCGGCAGTGATCTCCGGGGTGCTCGCCCTCCTGACCGGTGGACTGGTGGCCGCGTCCGCGTCCCGGCTTCGCGACCGGTCGGAACGCATGGCCCTGGAGCAGTCCCTCCGGGTTTCGCTGGGCGCGGCGGCCGCGATGCTCGAGCCCCTGGGGGCCGATTCGGGTGCCGGCCCCGACCTTTCGCAAACCGCATCGGGCAGTTTCGTCGCCCGGGCTTCTCGTGCTTCCGGGGTTCTCTGTGCCGGTACGACCCAGCTGCTGCACGTCAGGGCAGGGACCCCCTGGTGGCGCGCGGTGCGAGGTCTGGTTGCAGGCCGCGACAGTCTGCTCATCGCCACACTGGGGGCCGCTGACCGGTGGGTCGCCGCGCCGCTCCTCGGGCCTCCGGTCTGGGGAGCTTGTCCCGACGGCTCGGCTGCGTTCCTCCTCCCGACCGCGGTTGCCCCCGTCGCAGCCATGCAGATCGGAGCGGGAAGCCCGCTTCGGGTGTTCGAGCCGGTAGAGCTTCGGATCTACGCCTCGGGAGGCGCAAGCTGGATCGGCCTGCGGCAGCTGCAAACCGGCGAGGCGATC
>DATCXX010000112.1:0-4858 GCA_036565615.1 Gemmatimonadales bacterium
GCGCGGAGGGCGAGAAGGACGTGGAGGGCGCGGGTGACCGGGCCGATTTCGCCGAGGTGCGGGGGCAGCTGGCGGCCAAGCGGGCGATGGAGGTGGCGGCGGCGGGGGCGCACAATGTCTTGTTGATTGGACCTCCCGGCGCCGGCAAAACAATGCTGGCCCGGCGCCTGCCGTCCATTCTCCCCCGAGCGCCGCTGGACGAGGCGCTGGAGATCACCAAGGTGCACAGCGTGGCGGGGCTCCTGCCGCCGGGTGCCGCGCTGATCCGGACCCGGCCCTTTCGCGCGCCGCACCATACCATCAGTGACGCCGGGCTGGTGGGCGGCGGCTCGGCGCCCCGTCCGGGGGAGGTGAGCCTGGCGCACGGGGGCGTGCTGTTTCTCGATGAGCTGCCCGAGTTTCACCGCCATGTGCTGGAAGTGCTGCGCCAGCCGCTGGAGGACGGGGTGGTGACGCTCTCCCGCGCGGCGGCCCGGCTGACTTTCCCGGCGCGCTTCACCCTGATCGCGGCGATGAATCCCTGTCCCTGCGGACACCTGGGGAGCCCGGTGCATGCCTGCAGCTGCGGACCCGGGCTGGTGGATCGCTATCACGCCCGGATCTCGGGGCCGCTGCTCGACCGGATCGACATTCACCTGCGGGTGCCCGCGGTGCCGTACGCGGAGCTGGGGCGGGACACGCCGGGCGAGCCCAGCGCGGTCATTCGGGACCGGGTGGAGGCGGCCCGGGAGCGGCAGCGGGAACGGTTTTGTGGAAGGGCCGGAGTTCACGCCAACGCGCACATGGGATCAAGGGAGGTGCGGAAGCACTGCCGCCAGAGTCCGGAAGTCGCGGCGATTCTCCGCACCGCGGTGGAGCGGCTCGGCCTCTCTGCGCGAGGGTGTCACCGGGTGCTCAAGCTGTCTCGAACGATTGCGGATCTCGCAGCCGCTGAGGAGATCGAGGCCGCACACGTGAGAGAGGCGATTCAGTATCGAGCCCTTGATCGCAGGGTCGCGCCGCCCACCGGCGTTGCACCCCCGGCGTAGCCTTCTATTTCAGACCTCTACTCCAGATCACCAGCAATCCGCATCCGAACCCCTTGGCGCGAAGGTGCATCGACTGGAACTCCATGGGCACCTGGGCCGGCCCGCTGTAGTACTCGATGGCGTCGAGCCGCTCCGGTCGGATATAGGTGGCCACGCCAGGGGGCTGGAGTATCCCGTTCTCGACCACCGGGATCGGACACTTCCGGCCTCGGGAAACGTTGAGCAGGTTCCCCCGCTCTTCGCGAAAAGTCGCTTTGCGCCCCAGTAAGGCGGTGATGCTGCCGCCGTCGTAGCGGCGAATCTCTTCGGCGACCCAGTACTTCCCGGTTCCGAGCCTCATTCGTTCCTGGAAGCCTTCGTACTCGATCGTGGCGATCCTGGTCTCCAAATCCTCCAGCCGGAACGGCGCGGGACGAAGTCGCACGTTCACCGTGGCCGTTCCTCCCGCTTCCAGCACCGCTTCGAGAAACTCGGGCTGATATCCAATCCCTCGCACCACCACTCCTGACGGACCCGGGAGCACCTGCTCGATCGAGAACTCCCCGGCCGCATTGCTCTGCCCGTGCAGCCCGGACGCGATGAGCATGATGTCCGCCCCCGCGAGCGCCGCCCCGGTGGCCGAATCCACCACCCGCCCACGAAGCCGGCCCATGGCCGCAGGCTCGGCGGCGGCGTGGCCCAGCAGGTCGAGATCGAGAACCGAGTCGGCGCCAGGCCTAAGTCCCTCGACCAGGATCACCCTTCCAGGAATCTGGGAGAGCAGAGAGACCGGACGATCGATGGGAAGCCGGCAAATCAGGAAACCGCCATCTTCGCCCGATTCGACCCTCACGCCTTTGCGAACACCAGCGCTGTCGGGGGAATCCGATTTCCAATAGGCAGCCACCGGCGCTCCGCTGATCGGCAGCCCGGTGGAGCTGTCCCGGACTACCCCAACCACCGCGCCGCCGGTCCCGCTCGCCGGCGTGCCGTCGGCGCAGAGCGCCGCGGGCACGGGAGGGCGGCGCGGAATGGCAAAATCGAATCGCACCTCGCCGCCGGCTCTGAGCTCCAACTCGCCGCTGATGGTCCCGATCAGCCGATCGAGCCGAGGCTCGGTCAGAGTGATCGTACGGCGCCCGCGAAGCTGGGTCACCAGCCGATAGCGGCCATCCGGGCCGGTACGGGTCGCGAAAGGTGTCCGGGAGAGCTGAATGGTGACGCCGGCAAGCGGCGCCAGGCGGAGGCTGTCGAACACCAGCCCGCTGATGATGGAGGGCTGCGCCTGCGCGGCGGGTGCGGCCAGTATCGCGGCGGCAACCAGGCCCCCCGTGAGGCGACCCTGCATCATTGCAACGATTCCAGCACCTGTGATGCGTGCCCCTTGGGCTTGACCCGCTCGAACACCTTCTTGATCCGCCCGTCCGGCCCGATCACGAAGGTGGTGCGCAGGATGCCCTGAAACTTGCGGCCGTACATCGACCGCTCTCCCCATGCGCCATAGCGCTCCGCCACCTTGTGGTCCGGGTCGGCCAGGAGAGGGAAGGGAAGCCGGAACTTGCTCTTGAACTTCTTGTGCGATGCCGCAGTATCGGGCGATACACCTAGCACCACCGCGCCTGTGCTCTTCACCTCGGCCCAGGCATCGCGAAATTCGCAGGCTTCGGTAGTGCAGCCGGGCGTGTCGTCGCGGGGGTAGAAATACAGCACCACGGGCTTGCCGCGGAGCTGGGAGAGCGAGACCGTCTCGCCCGTGTCGGACTCGAGGGAAAAGTCGGGCGCCTCGGCGCCTTCGCTGAGCGTCGTCATGGCAGCAATCCCTTCGGTGCGGTGGGGCATGGAGCCCCTATCAGCCGGCCTCGCGGAATCGTACCTCGCGCCCCGGAAGATACTGGGCCAGGCACCGCAGGTCGGCCCGGACCACCACGGCGATCTTGGGGTAACCTCCCACCGTAGGCCCGTCGGGCATCAGCACGATCGGCGCGCCTCCGTCGGGAATCTGGATCGCGCCGGGGCACGCCGCTTCCGACGGGAGAGTTGCGCTCTGGTTTGGCACGATGGCGGGTCCTTCCAGCCGGTATCCCATCCGGTCCGATGACGCGGAAATCCTGAACCGGCTCTCCAGCAGGGTGCGGCGCCCGGTTTCGTCGAACCGGTCCCACTGGGGGCCGCGGGTCACCCGGATCGGCATTTCCTCCGCGCCGGCATCTGGGGCGGCCCGGGGATGCACCTGGCCGCCCAGTCTGATGTGCATCGCCGGGCCGACCGGGAGGAGGTCGCCCGTCTTGAGCCGGCGGCCCTCGAATCCGCCGAAGCCGCCGGGCAGATAGGTCGAGCGACTCCCCATGATTGTCGGTACATCGATGCCGCCCCGCACCGCCACATAGAGAAAGCGCTGATCCGGATCCGGCGTGATCGTCACCCGTGCCCCGGGCTCAAGGTTCCAGACCGGGTGGGCCACATCGGCCGGCTCGTCGTTCAGCAGCACCTTGCCGGCGCCGAGCACGGTCAGCTCGCAGGCCGCTCCAACGCGGAGAACGCCCGGACCCAGCGCCCATTCGATTCCGGCCGCACCGGGGAAATTTCCCACCAGGGTATTGGCCCGGCCCAGCAGCAGCGGATCCATCGCGCCGCACTGGGGCAGCCCCATGGCTCGGCCGGTGGCCCAGCCCATGTCCTGCACCGTGGCGAACGGCGGCGCCTTCTCGACCAGGATCATGGCACCGGCTCGAAACGGACCCGGTCGCCGGTCTTGAGCAGCGCCGCCGGCTCCCGGGCGGGATCGAACATCGCTGTTGTGGTACTGCCGATCAGATGCCAGCCGCCGGGAGTAGCCAGCGGATAGACCGCGGTTTGCGCGCCCGCGATCGCCACCGAGCCGGCCGGGACCCGGGTTCTGGGCGTGGCCCGCCGGGGCAGCACCAGCGAGGGATCGAGGTCGCCCAGGTATCCGAAGCCGGGTACGAAGCCGAGGAGATAGACCAGGTATTCCCGGCTGGCGTGGCGCTCGATGATCTGATCGAGGGTGAGGCCGGTCTGGGAGGCGACGTAGGTGAGGTCGGGGCCGTTGTAGCGGACGGGAATCACGTGGAGCTGGGGCTCGGCCCCTTCGCTTCGCTCGGGGTGACCGCTGCGTTCAGGGTGACAGTGCGCGACCAGCCGCCGCCGCATTGCTTCCGCGTCGCCCTCGAAGAACACGGTGACGGTCGCGTAGGCGGCCACGATCTCCACCAGCCCCGGGAGCCGGGCCGCGGCGATCCGCGCGGCCAGCGCGGTCACCCGCTGATGGAGCATCCGGTCCACCGTCTCCCCGAGCACCACCGTCCATGCCTGCTCCCCCAGCGGGACGATGGTCGCGCCGAAGCCGCTCACTTCACGAAGGCCGCCAGCGAAATGCCCTCCTGGTCGAACCGCTGCCGCACCGCGCGCACCACCGCCACCGCCTTGGGGCCGTCGCCGTGCACGCAGAGTGAATCGGCCCGCACGATGCAGCGGGTGCCGTCGATGGCCACCACGTAGCGGTCCTGCACCATCCGCAGCGCGCGCTCGGCAATGATTTCGGCGTCGTCGAGCACCGCGCCCGGCAGGTTGCGGGGCACCAGACGCCCATCGGGCTGATAGGCCCGGTCCACGAACGCCTCCCGGGCCACGTCGAGTCCGGTGGCGTTGGCGGCCTGGAGCATGGCGCTGCCTTCGGGGCCCAGCACCACCAGCTCCTGGTCGAGCTGACGGAGCGCGAACGCCACCGCCTTGGCCACGTCCTTGTCGTCCGCGGCGCGGTGATAGAGCGCCCCGTGCAGCTTGACGTAGCGCACCCGGGTGCCCGCGGTCCGGCAGAAGGCGTCGAGGGC
>DATCXX010000114.1:0-5211 GCA_036565615.1 Gemmatimonadales bacterium
GGCATAACCCCAGCCGTTGGCCGCGTGGCCCAGCAGCTCGGAGCGCGCCGGAGCATCGATCTCCGCGAAGGCTTCGAGATAAGCCGCTTCGACCGTCCCGGGCAGATGCAGGAACGAGCGGCGAGTCCGCGAGCCGAAGTATCCCTCACCCAGCCCGCCGGCCAACCGCGCCAGCCCCCGCCGCAGCGTTCCGGGAAGGGCCGCGTCCAGGTGGCGGCCCCAGCGAAGGTTGAGCAACGCCCTCGGGTAGCGGCCATATCCGGCAAAGAGCTCGTCGCTCCCCTCTCCGGTCAGCACCACCTTGACCATGCCGGCCGCAAGCTCGCTCACGATGAAGAGCGGAATGCTCGCCGAGAAGGTCAGCGGAAGATCGCGATGCCAGGTCAGCTCCGGCATCACCTCGAAAAAGCGGGACTCCCCCAGGGTGACTTCGTGGTGCCGGGTCCCGAAGGCCCGGGCCGCAATCCGGGCCCAGGGCAGCTCGCTGGAGCCCGCTTCTGCGTACCCGACCGAGAAAGTGTTGGTCGAAGCCACGCCCAGCTCGTGCATGGCGGCGACCAGGAGGGACGAATCGAGCCCGCCGCTCAGGAAGGCGCCCAGGGGTACATCGCTCATCAGCTGGGAGCGGACCGAATCCACGAACCGCCGCCAGAATTCGTCGCCGGCCAGAGCCAGGTCACCCGCCGAGTCGGCGCTCGCGCCGGCGCCATCCCAGGCGGGGAGTTTCCAGTAAGGCTCCATGACCGCCTTCCCGGCTTCCCAGCTGAGCCAGTGTCCGGGCGGAAGCTTCCGTATTCCCTTGAACAGGGTGCGCTCGCCGGAGACATGGCCGGTGGCGAGATACTCGGGAACCGCCGTGGGGTCGAGCTCCGGCTCCAGCAGGCCGCTGGCAAACAGAGCCTTGATCTCGGAGCCGAACACCAGGTCGCCGGCCCCGGTGAGGGCGAAGTACATCGGCTTGATCCCGCTGTGGTCCCGGGCCAGCACCAGACGGCGCCGCCCCTGATCCCAGAGCGCGTAGGCGAACATCCCCCGCAGCTCGGCCGCGCAGGCCGGACCGTGCTCTTCATAGAGGTGGATGATCGCCTCGGTGTCGGAGCGGGTCCCGAACCGGTGGCCGCGGGCGAGCAGCCGGTCCCGGAAGTCGGCGTGGTTGTAGATCTCCCCGTTGAAGACGATGGAGACGGAGCCGTCTTCGTTGGCCATCGGCTGATGCCCGGTCGACAGATCCACGATGCTGAGCCGACGGTGGCCCAATCCGACCGGTCCGTCCAGGAACATTCCGGAGTCGTCGGGGCCCCGGTGCGCGATGGTCGCGTTCATCCGCTCGATCAGCTCCCGGGATGCAACCCGGGCCGGATCGGCAAACGCGACCCCGCAGAGTCCGCACATCAGGCACCTCCAGGGAGCAGCTCGAGCACCGGCTCGCCGGAGCTCACCAGCGCGACCCGCTGACCGGTGATCTCCGCGTGGAGCGATCGATTCCCGGCGGAAAACCAGCAGGCGGCCACCCAGTCGGGGCCGGCCGTTCCGGACAACCGCAGCATCGTCCCCGCGACCGGGGTCTGATAGGTGTCGGCGAACGTCTGGGCCACCACCCTCGCGGTAACCGCACCGCCACCGGTCGCCCCGCCGACCCGGACCAGTCCGCGGTCGAGCAGCGCTTCCTGATTCCCAAGGGTGACGGCCGACGATTCCATGGCGAGGGGCCAGGAGAGCAGCACTTCCCGGCCGGCTCCGCCACTCAGCCAGTCGGCGATCACCACCCCGGCACCGTCGAGCAGCGCGACCTGCCGCTCATGAGTGAGCCGCGCCCCATCCGCCGCCCGCCAGTGGTACCGGAGCCGAGTGATCGCCCCGTTCTCACGGGCCGTGAAGACCGCTTCCGGCGTTGGAGAGGTCCTCCGCCAGGCAAATGGGCCGACCGGCTCATCCAGCGGTGCGCCGGCGATCGAGAGGGTCGCGTGGGCTTCCAGGGAGCGATCCCAGTGACGCCGGATGTCGTTCCCGGTGTACACCAGGGAGCCCGGGTCGGCGAGCACGGGCCGGGTTCCCAGCACCAGCTCGACGTGGCCGAGATCGGTATGGGCGTGCCCGGTGCGCTCGCCGCCATGCGCCCCGGCGTCCACCATGCTCCACCACCCGTCGTCGTCCCGCTCCCGGGCAATGTGGTATCCAGCCACCGGGAAGCTCCGGGTGGTCCAGGCCGGCCGCACCGGCTCAAGATCGAGGAGCCGGCCCCAATCCCGGTCGTCCAATACCCACCAGGAGAAGTCCCGGGCGGCGGCTGGGAGTCCCCAAAGCCACTCTCCCCGTCCGAACAGCGCGGCGCCTGCGGCGAGGATCGGGGCGGGATCGCGGGAGTGCGCCACGCTGAGCGGAAGCGCGGTGCTGCCGTCCTCGTCCCCCAGCGCGGGGAGCCGCCCGTCGGGGCGGCGCAGCGCGGCGAGCACGTCGAGCATCCGCTCCAACGCCCCGCTCAGCGCGGCCGGGATGGGCTTCTCCGCCTGTTTCAGCAGCACCATCCAGAGGAGGTAAAACTCCGTGGTGTAGCGGTGGTAGCCCGGGGCCAGCTCGAAATGAAAGCCATCGGCCAGCACCTGATGCTCGAGCTCCTCCACCAGGATCTGCTCGCCCAGCCGGCTCCATTCCGATGCTTCCGGCCATTCGGGCCAGGCCAGCGCGAGCTGAAGCAACCCGATCGCTTCCCCGGTGAGATGGGTGTTGGGGCTATGGTGCACCGAGTCATAGCAGGCGATGTGGCGGCCGTGATGCCAGAGCTGCCGGGCAAAGGCGGCGTCGCGCGATGGGGTCCACAGGTCGGAATCCCGGGTCAGGGCACGGAGCCAGGTCCAGGTCAGGGCGCGAAACCCGACCTCCAGGCTGCTGGCCCAGTTGATCCCGGTTCCCGGCGGGTTCTGCTCCATCCAGGTGTCGAGGTGACCCGCCAAGGAGGTCAGCCAGCGGGGCTCGGGATCGAGCCGCCAGGCCTGGGCCAGGCGCAGCAGCCCGCGGTGGCGATTCAGCTCCCAGATCTGCTTCACGTCGCCGCCGGCCTCGCCATCCAGATACCTGAGGGCAGTCCAGTGCCTGAGCGGCGTGGGGTGGCCCGACAGGGGATGGGCCCGCCAGTCTCCCGAAGTCCGAAACGCCTCCGCGCGATCACCGAAGACCTGCCAAGTGCCCTGGGAGACGTCACGGGCTTCGGCCAGCACCGCCTCGCGGGCGGCCGCCGGCATCCCCGGGCGCCCGGGGGGAACCACCGGGACCCGGGGAGGCCCAGCCCCGAGGTCGGGGGTGGCGGTCGGGATCCGGAGCCGGTCCAGGCGTTTCCGGAGCTCCTGCCGGGCCCGAATCAATGAAGCTATGGCCCGGCGGTGGGACATGGCGCGTCTCCAGGGGGTAGTGCTCGGCGACCGAACCTGCTGAATCTATTAGGTTTGAGCAAGGACTACGCCAACCATGCCCAAAGACGCCACGACAGACGAGCTGACGCTGGCCCACCGCCGGGAGGTCACCGGGGGTGAGCGATTCGCCTTCGGGGAGAACTGGGCCGCCTTCCTCCGAGTGCTGGACGACGACCGCATTGCCGCTGCAACCGAGTCCTTCGTGGCCATGCTCGGCAAGTCGGATCTGACCGGACTTCGCTTTCTCGACATCGGAAGCGGCAGCGGCCTTTCCAGCCTGGTCGCCAGGCGGCTGGGGGCCCGGGTTACCTCCTTCGACTATGACCCCTCCTCGGTCGGGTGCACCCTGGAGCTGCGCCGTCGCTACGCCTCCGACGATCCGGACTGGAAGATCGAGCAGGGCTCCGCGCTCGATCCCGACTACCTGACTTCGCTCGGCAGTTTCGATCTGGTGTACTCCTGGGGAGTCCTCCATCACACCGGCGAGATGTGGAAGGGACTGGGCCTCGCGGCGAATGCGGTGCGTCCCGGCGGCACCCTGTTCATCGCCATCTACAACGACCAGGGGGCATGGTCCAGGCGATGGGCGCGGATCAAGCGGTTCTATTGCTCCGGACCGGTGGGAAAGGCCGTAGTGTCCGGCATCGCCATCCCCTGGTGGGTGGCGCGCAACCTCGCCGCGGACCTGCTGTGGGGACGGAATCCCCTGCGGCAGTATCGCGAGTACCGCCGCCGCCGCGGCATGTCCATCACCCACGACTGGTTCGACTGGCTGGGGGGATATCCCTTCGAGGTGGCCAAGCCCGAGGAGATTCTCGACTTCTATCGGGCCCGCGGCTTCGAGCTCATCCGGCTCCGGACCTGCGGCGGCACGGTCGGCTGCAACGAGTACGTCTTCCGCCTGCCCGCCGAGCCCCGGGCCGGCGCGTGAGCGGCCGATCCTGGCTCTGGAACAACTTCCCCTGGCGCGCGGCCGCGCTCCTCCTCCCGGGCTCCATCACCATCTTCGTGCTGCACCGGTTTCGCGCTCCCGACCGCAGGGTGAGCGGCACCGATCCCGCTGCGCTCGCGGGGGCGCTGGAGTATCTGCGCCATCACCGGGTCCCCATCTGGGACCTCACCACCCTCCTCCAGCAGGCCGCCGCCGGCGAGCCATTCCCTGCCCGGGGAGTGGTGTTCACAGTGGATGACGGCTATGCCGATTTTCCCGAGGTCGGCATGCCGGTGTTCGCCGCCTTCGACAGCCCGGTCACCCTGTTCGTGCCGACCGGATTCATCGATCGCGACTACTGGTTCTGGTGGGACCGGCTGGAGTACGCCTTCATGCGGACCGACCGGGGGATGGTCGAGCTCGACCAGGGTCCCGCGCCGATCCGGTTCGACTGCACCACTCCGGAGGGGCGCAGGGCTTCGGTGCGTTCGCTCATGCAGCTGACCGCGCTGCCCCACGCCGACAAGCCCGGGGTGTTTCGGCGCCTCGAAGCTGCCCTCGGAGTGCCCATACCCGATGCGCCGCCGCCGGAGTCCGAGCCGGCGAGCTGGGACGCACTCCGGGCCGCGGTGCCCCACGGGCTCCGCTGCGGGCCGCATACCGTCACCCATCCCATCCTGTGGACCGCATCGGCCGAGGTGATGGCCGCCGAAATCAGCGGCTCGATGACGACGCTGCGGGAGCGGATGCCGGCCGGATATACCGACGTCTTTGCCTACCCGCAGGGAAGCCTCTCCCGACGAGAGCTCGACTACCTCGCCGCCATCCGGTGTCCCGCGGCGGTCTTGAGCGATGGGGGCTCGGTGCGGCTCC
>DATCXX010000125.1:0-7728 GCA_036565615.1 Gemmatimonadales bacterium
ACCTCCCCCGCCGCCACCTCCCCCGCCCCCGAATCCTCCAGCTCCACCTCCCACGGGGGTCGCGGCGTGATGCCGGAGATCCCAGGTGATCCGGTGGAATCCCGATCCGGTGGGTCCGCTGATCCGGCGAATGATGTTGCCCTGCTCGTCGGTGACGGTGAGGATGGCGGCCGGCGCCTCCTCGCGCTCTTCGGCGCGGAGACTGTCGAGCGAGGGATAGAACACGTCGGCGTTGCGCTGCGCCGCCGAGCGCTCGGCCTGCTGGCGCCGCTGCCGCAGGGTGCGGAGCGGGTTCTGGAGGTAGTAGGTGATCACCGCGCCGACCGGTTGATTGGACACGGTGTAGAGCGCGTCGCCCTGGGAGCCGCGAGGCCCGCCCCCCATCGGCTGGGCCGGGACGTAGAGCCGGGCATCCTTGACCGGGAGCAGCGCGGCGCGCTGGGCCAGGGTCCGGGCAGCGTTCCGCAGGGGAGAATAGTCATGCAGGATATAGAATCCGCGGCCGAAGGTCGCGACCACCAGATCGTTCTCCCGCTTCTGGATCGCCAGGTCGCGCACCTGAATGGTGGGAAGCCCGCCGGCGAACTTGAGCCACTTCTTCCCGCCATCGAGCGTGAAATAGGCCCCGTACTCGGTTCCCGCGAACAGGAGATTGGGATCCACGTGGTCTTCCACCACGGTCCAGACCGGGCCCCGGGCCGGCAGATCGCCGGCGATCGAGGTCCAGCTCCGTCCTCCATCGGCGCTGCGGTAGATGTAGGGCTTGAAATCGCCCTGCTTGTGGTTGTTGAAGACCGCATATGCCACCGCGGGATCGTGGTTGGACGCTTCGATGTCGGCCACGAAGGTGAGCGAAGGCACCCCGGGGATGGTGTCGGTCTTCCGCCAGCTCTGTCCCCCGTCGTCGGAGCGATGGATCAGCCCGTCGTCGGTGCCGGCCCAGAGCACGTTCTCCTGTTTGGGCGATTCGGCCAGCGACACCACGGCGCCCCAGAGCGAGGTCGAGGTGTTCTTGGCGACCGCGTCGAGGCTCCAGACCCGGCCCATGAGCGGGAGCCGGTTCCGGTCGAGCTGCCGGCTCAGGTCGCCACTCACCGGCCGCCAGGTGTCGCCCCGGTCATCGCTGCGATATACCCGCTGGGAGGCGAAGTAGAGCCGGGTGTTGGAATGGGGACTGATGATGAGCGGAGCGTCCCAGTGCCACTTGCTGGCCGGCTCGCCCGGCTCGATCTGGGGCTGGAGCCCGACCCGCTCGCCGGTCTTCCGGTCGTAGCGCGCCAGCTCGCCGTGCTGGGACTGCCCGTAGATGATGTCCGGATTGGTCGGATCGATCCGGGGCTGGAAGCCGTCGCCGCCCACCACCACGAACCAGTCGGCGTTCCCGGCGCCGTGGTTGTTCCGGGTCTGCGACGGCCCGCAGAGGGTGTTGTTGTCCTGGGTGCCGCCGCAGATGTTGTAGAACGGCTCCGCGTTGTCCAGGTCCACCTTGTAGAACTGGGTGACCGGAAGGTTTCCGGTGAAGCTCCAGTTGGCGCCCCGGTCCCAGGTCTCGTAGAGCCCGCCATCGTTACCCACCAGGAGATGGTCGGTGTCGTCGGGGTCGATCCAGATCGCGTGATTGTCCACGTGCATGGAGCGCCCCTGGATCGAGCGGAAGGTCCGGCCTCCATCCTCGCTCACCATCATCTGCACGTCCACCGAATACACCCGGTCCACGTTCTTCGGATCGGCGGCCAGCTTGTGGTAGTAGAAGGGCGGGCCGGCCGTACGGGTGCTCATCCGCTCCCAGTTCTGACCCCCGTCCCGGGAGCGGAAGAATCCGCCGGCCCGATTGGCGGCTTCCACCTGCAGGTAGAGCACGTTGGGATCGGCGGGAGAGAGGGCCAGTCCGATTTTGCCCAGCTCCTCCGAGGGCAGACCCCGGCTGATCTTGTTCCAGGTTTCCCCGCCGTCGGCGCTCTTGTACACCGCCGACCCCGGCCCTCCGTCGATGAAGCCCCACTGGCGGCGGCCCCGCTGATAGGTGGTGGCGTAGAGCACGTCGCCGTTGCGCGGGTCCATGGCCAGCTCGTACGCGCCGGTCCATTCGTTGTCGGGCTTGAGCATCTGTTTCCAGGTCTTGCCCCCGTCGCTGGTCTTGTACACCCCCCGGTCGCCGCCGGGCGACCACATCGAGCCCATGGCGGTGGCGTAGACCACGCCTGGCTTGCGGGGATCGATCACGATCCGCCCGATGTGAAACGACTCCTTGAGGCCGAGGTTGTTCCAGGAGCGCCCGGCATCGGTGGACTTGTAGATGCCGTCGCCCCAGCCGACCGAGCGCTGGCTGTTGTTCTCCCCGGTCCCCACCCACACGGTGAGTGGATTGGACGGATCGATGGCGATGGTGCCGATGGAGTAGGAGGCCTGGCCATCGAAGATCGGTGACCAGGTGGTGCCGGCGTTCACCGATTTCCAGACCCCACCCGAATGCACCGCGAGGTAGCGGATGCTCTTGTCGCCGGGATAAATCGCGATTTCGCCGACCCGGCCCGAAGCCATGGCGGGGCCGATCCCGCGGAACCGGAGTCCGGCAAACTGTCCGGTGCGGGGACCGCTGCCCGTGGTATCGGCCCCCTGGCGGGCGGCTTCCGGTGGCTGAGCGGTGAGCAGCGCGGGCAGCGCGAGCGCGACCGAATACAGGGCAAGCGAGCGTCTCATCGGGTCCGTGGGTGCTGAGGGGGAGCAACGGTGGAGCCCCAAAAATACTATACTTTGACGTGAGACGTGAGACGTGAGACGTCCCTTCCCCTGAGCCAAGAGGGCCGCATGGCCGCTCCAGAGGCGACCGCTCCCGCTTCAAGTCTTCCATCTCACCGCTTACCTCTCACCTCTCACGTCAACGCCGACGGCCTCAAACCCCAGCTGGGTCTGCTCGACGCCACGATGATCAACGTGGGCACCATGGTCGGGGCCTCGATCTTCATCGTACCCAGCTCGATTGCGGCACTCTTCTCCGGATCCTTTCCCACTATCCTGGTCTGGATCGCGGGGGGCATCGTGTCGCTCTTCGGCGCGCTGGCGATCGCGGAGCTTGGCGCGGCCATGCCGAGAGCGGGGGGGCAGTACGTCTACCTGGAGCGCGCCTTCGGACCGGTCTGGGGATACCTCTACGGGTGGGGGGCGGCGGTCATCATCAATCCCGCCTCGATCGCCTTCGTGGCGGTGGCCTTCGCGACCTATCTGGGCTTCTTCATCCCCATGTCGGCGCTGGCCGTGAAACTGACGGCGGTGGCTTCGATCCTCCTGCTGACGGCGCTCAACTGCTTCGGGCTTCGGACCGGAGCGATGACCCAGAACATCCTCACCCTCATCAAGATCGGCGCAGTCATCGGATTCGTCGCGCTCTGCTTCCTCCTGTCGGGCGGAAGCGCGGCCAATATCCAGCCGGTCTGGCCCAGCGAGCCGGCCGGCGCGCTGGTTGCCCCGTTCGGACTCGCGATGATCCTGGTCCTCGGCGCCTACGACGGCTGGATCGAAGCGACCTACGTGGGGAGCGAGCTGCGGAATCCCGCCAGGGACATGGCCCGGGCGATGGTGCTTTCCACCCTGCTGGTCACCCTGCTCTACGTCGGCGTGAGCCTGGCCTGTGTGTGGGTGCTCGGACAGGCCGCGACCGCCGGGTCCACGCTGGTGGCCGCCGATGCGATGAGAGTGGTCATGGGGGCGGCGGGCGGCGCCCTGATCACGGTCGCGATTCTGATCTCCACCACCGGCTGCAGCAACGGCATGATCTTCACCTCCGCGCGCATCCCCTACGCCATGGCGCTGGAGGGCCGCTTTTTCCGGTGGGCGGCCCGGCTCGATCCGAAACACCAGGCGCCCAATCGGGTCATGGTGGTGCAGGGCCTCTGGGCCTCGGCGATGGTGTTCTCCGGGACCTACAATCAGCTGCTGACCTACGTGGTCTTCGTCGGCTTCTTCTTCTACGCCCTGTCATGCGCCGCGGTCCTGGTTCTCCGGCGCCGGGAACCGGGGATGCCCCGGCCGTACCGGACTTGGGGCTATCCCCTCACCCCGGTGGTGTTCATCCTGTTTTCGGGGTATCTCATACTGAACACCATCGTGAACGCCCCTCGCGACGCGGCCATTGGAGGCGGACTGTTGCTGCTGGGGCTGCCCGTCTACGCCTGGTGCAGGAGAAGATACGGATTGGTTGGAGGTGAGACGTGAGACGTGAGATGTGAGACGTGAGACGTGAGACGTAAGTGAGACGTGAGACGTAAGTGAGACGTGAATGCGGTTGCCTCTCACCTCTCACCGTTCAGCAAGCGCCCCCCTTCCCAAGGAGGCCTAGCATGTCCGACGACGACGTCCAGAACTACGGCAACCATCGCCGCTGGAACGCGCCCTGGCATTTCGTGGTCGTGCCGATCCTGATTCTCAACGCGCTGATCGCCATCGTCGTGCTGGTCCGCACCCCGTCCCGGGGCACGGCCTGGGCCGCCCTCGTGGCGCTGACCCTCGTGGTTGGGCTGGCCCTGCTCCGGCGGATGGCGCTCCGGGTGCAGGACCGGGTGATCCGTCTGGAGGAGCACCTCCGGCTCGGCCGGCTGATGCCGGACCGGCACGAGGAGATCGAAGAGCTGAGCCGGGGGCAGCTGGTCGCGATCCGGTTCGCCTCCGATCTGGAAGTGCCCCACATGCTGGACCGGATCACCCGGGGGGAGATCCGGACCCAGGACGAGATCAAGCGCGCCATCCAGCACTGGCGCCCCGATCACCTGCGCGCCTAGGGAAGCTTGGCCAGGGCGTCCTGAATCCCCCGGTGGGCGGGGAATTGCCGGGCGGCCTCGGTCAACACGGCTTTCGCGCTGTCGGAATGACCGGCGGCCACATAGGCCTGGGAGGTCAGCAGCGCCCGTCGCGGAGCCAGCCGGGCGTCGTCGGCTGCGACCTGCATCATCCGGAGGTCGGCCAGCGCGCCCTGATGGTCGTTCCGGTCCCGAATCTTCGATTCGATGACCAGGAATCTCACCGTGGGGTCATCGGGGCGGA
The DNA here is from genome assembly GCA_036565615.1 of Gemmatimonadales bacterium. GTDB lineage: Bacteria > Gemmatimonadota > Gemmatimonadetes > Gemmatimonadales > GWC2-71-9 > JABFSM01. The sequence goes on from DATCXX010000125.1 coordinate 5,038, forward strand.
GCCGGGCCAGTTCCTCGGTCAGCCGGGCGGCGTCCTCGGCCCGCCCCGAATCGCGGTCGAGCCTGGCTTTGTGAAAGAGCGCCGCGACCAGGGCGTTGGACAGATCGGCCGGATCGCCGGAACGCGTGCCGATGCCGCCGGCATAACTGTAGACCAGCTCGCCGCCGTGCTCCCCCGTCTCATAGATGAAAAACAGCGCCACCAGCCCGGTTCCGGCGGAGAGCACCTTCAGGACCCGGCCGGCCCGGTGGGAAGACCAGATCAGCACCAGCATCTCCACCCCGGCGAGCGCGATCAGCAGGTTCCGGGTCCGGTGGCCCCAGTGCTCGTGCTCCTGCACCGCTTCCCGGGCGCCCGGAACCCGCTCGGCGGGACCATGGGCCTGGTCGCCCGACGTGGCGGCCGCGATGGAGAATCCCGCGCTCAGGATGATCAGGACCGCCGCCGCGGGATTGAGCCAGGCTCCCCGGCCCGCCAATGAGGCAATCCGGAGAAGGATGCCCACGACGCCGAGCGCGATGACGAAATGGACCAGCTGGGGGTGGAACTCGCCGATATTCGGCATAGTTGTGTTTCCGTACTGAGGGAAGTGTGGGGTCCGGAGGGAAAGTACTCTCCTCCGGGGGGGCCGCCAGCGGGCCGGAGGGGCCGTCCCCGGGGGTGGCATCTTGACCAAACCGGTCCGAAAGCGTTGATTGGTGGCGGGTTGGGGCGTGCCGCCCCCCGACATCCGACATCCTCGCACCCACATTCCTGGAGCAACGCATGAGAGTCCTTCGCCCGGTCTGCGCGGTTGCATTTCTCGCCCTGACGGCGGGTCCCGCACTCGCTCAAGACAGGTATGCCACCCTCGACGTGCGGGGAGGCTACACCAAGCCCCTCGGCGCGGCGAAGGACAGTCTCCACGGCCAGTCGTCGTTCGGCGCCGGCGCGACGATCCAGCTGGGCAACCGGCTCCACCTCGGGGTGACCGCGGACTGGGCCCACCACAGCGAGGAGCCGGTCATCGGCGGCCCCAACGACCGGCAGTGGAACGTGCTGCACGCCTTCGTCAAGGCGGTGTTCGACGTGGTGAGCACCGAGAAGGTGACCGTGGCGCTCAATGCCGGACCCGGACTCATGGTGTTCTCGCCCAATCAAGTCCTCAAGGACGCGACCGGCGTCGAGAACAGCGCCCACTTTGCCGTCAACGCCGGCGGCACGGTGACCTGGTGGTTCGCCGAGCGGATCGGCCTCATGGGGAGCGTGCAGGCCGACTTTGCCATGAAGAAGAGCTCATCGGACATCTTCGCCGACGGGACGGCCCTGATGGTGCCGCTGACGGGGGGATTTCGCTTCAAAATCTAGGGCGCGAAGCCGCGAAGGACGCGAAAGGCCCCGCCGGATAAAACCGAGCGGGGCTTTTGCCTCCGCGTCAATACCCCCGATCTGGCATGACCCGGAGCCGCGGCTCCCGCCCCGCCTCGAGATCCGCCAGCACTTCCAGAAATCCCGCCGCCGCGCCGGGCACGGTGGTGAGTCCCGAGATGTGGGGGGAGATGGTGACCTCCTCGCGGGCCCAGAGCGGTGAGCTCTCGGGCAGCGGCTCCTGCTCGAAGACGTCCAGCGCGGCGCCGGAGAGCCAGCTGTTGTCCAGCGCCTCCGGCAGCACCGCTTCGTCCACCAGGGCGCCCCGTCCGACGTTGATCAGATAAGCCCCGCCGCATGCCGCCAGCCGGTCCCGGTCGAGCAGGTGCCAGGTCTCCTCGGTGAGCGGGCAGGCCAGCACCAGCCAGCGCGCGCCGGCCACCGCCTCGCCAAACACTCCGAGGGGAAATACCCGGCCGAACGGCTCCCGCGGCCGCCCGGTTCTGGACAGCCCGTTCACCAGGCAGCCCGCGCCGAGCAGGGCGCGGGCGATCCCCGCACCGACGGTCCCGGTGCCGACCACCAGCGCCGAGCTGCCGCGGATCTGCTCGGGGTGTTTCGGCTTCCAGCGTCTGGCTCGCTGCTCGGATTCGAGGTGGCGAAGCCGCTGGGTGACCGCCAGGGCGCGGGAAAGGCAGTACTCCCCCATCTGGGGCCCGAAGTCTTCCGAGGTGCGGGTCAGCAGGGTGCGGGGCGACAGCCCGGTGCGGAAGGCCCAGGCATCCACCCCCGCGCCGATGCAGTGGACCCAGGGAAGCTCGCGCCAGTCTCCCACTTTGGGCGGCCGAAATCCCACGAACACGTCGGCCCAGGCCACGTCGGCCTCAGTGACATCGGCGATTCCGCGCTCGTGAATGGTGAGGTCGGGGCGGGCCTCGGCCAGCCGGGCGCCGAGCCCCTCGTGCAGCGGGTCGCTCACCAGCACTTTTTTGGGAGACCGGGGGAGCGCGACGGTCATCTCGGCTCGCCCAGGAGCCTGGCCAGCTCGGCCTTGATCCGCTCGCGCTCGGGGACCAGGCTGGGCTCGGGGTTGCTGCGAAAGCGCAGATACATCTGGTACGCCGCAATCGCCCCGGCCTTGTCTCCGGTCAGCGCGGCGAGCCGGCCCTCTTCCCGAGTCACCGTCGAGAGGAAGCTGTAGTCCTGCCACTGGTGGGCGCGCCTTCGCACCGCGCGCAGGGCGCGTTCCGGCCTGCCGTCCCGCTCGAACAGCCGCGCGGCTTCCAGGTTGGCCATCCGGAGCGGCATGAGGCTTTGCTGGGGGCCGCTCGCCAGCAGCGAGTC
>DATCXX010000145.1:0-5985 GCA_036565615.1 Gemmatimonadales bacterium
CTCCCTCCGATCAGCAGGAGCCGCAGCAGACTGTCGGCCTCCTGGGCGGTGAGCTCGAAGCGCCACCCGGAAGCAGAATCGGCGATGGCGAGCCAGTGGGTCCGCTCCAGCTTGCCCTTCTTCCGGCTGCGCCCCAGCGCCACCGCGCCGCTGTCCCGGAGGGGACGCAGCGTGCGGGACCACTGGATCCCCTCGGACTGATCGCCGGGAAGGGGGGTGCGGATGGCGGCCACCGCGCTGTTGATCCATTCCAGCGCGCTGTCGGGCTGGAGACGCAGCCACACCGGTCCTTCCCGCGCCTGGCCCCTGGAGCTCGCCCTGGGCTGCATGAGCAGCGACAGACCGGTCAGGGCATCCGGCACCACCAAGAGCGACGCCAGCTCCACCTCGATCCGGTAGCTCGCCGGTGCCTCCTGCGCCCGCGCGTCCAGCGCTGGAAATGACGCCAGGATCATCCCGGCCGCAGCAAGGGCATTCCGCCGGATCGTGGGCATCGGGTTACGAATCTACCGCGCGCTCCCGCCGGTGAGCCACCAGGGTGGTTCCTTCGACATGCACCAGCGGCAGGCGCTGCACCAGCTCGTTGAGGGCGCGGAACACCCCGGGGCACTCCGGAGAGTAGTCGTGCCACAGCACCAGGCCGCCGGGTCGCACCATGGTCAGCGCCTTGGCGCTGTCGCTCACCACGTACGAATAGGCGTGGGAGCCATCCACGAAGACGACGTCGCATCGCCCGGCGAACGGTCGCTCGTCGAATTGCTTGCTGTCGCCCAGCAACTGCACGATCCGCGCTTCGGCGGCGGTCCCGCTGTAGAGGAACCGGGAGAACCGCGATTCCTCCCGGGCATATGCCACCGCGACGGGATCGTCTCCCGCCGCTACTCCCTCCACCTGGTCGGCCTGCTCCGGCGGGAGAGTCAGCGTGGTCACGGTGCCGCCGGCCGGCTGATTCCGGGCCCAGAGATAGGCGGTCTTCCCGGTGCAGGTGCCGAACTCGAACATCACCCGCGCGTCCTTGGCCACCACGGCCAGAATCCAGGCCTCGGCATCCGAGGTGCCGCCCGGCACCCGGAGGGTTCCCCGTCCCACGAAACTGACCTCGGTGCCAAGGGTGGGCCCCAGGGTATCGGGCCGGAACCGGGAATCGAGCTGGTCGAGGGTGATCCGGGGAATCGGCCAGCGCCGGAAGAGTCCGCGCTGGCGCTGGCGGGCCCGGAGCACCAGCCACTCCCGGGTCACGATCCCGAGCAGCAGCAGGAGCAGGAGCAGACCCGCGATCAGGAGAGCGGTCGCCTGCGGCGCTCCCACGGGTGCCTACACCCCCTGGAGTGCGATCCGGAAGGTGGCGGCGTAGCCTCCGGCGCTCGGCGTGGGCGCCAGCATGAGCTCCGCGCCGTTGGCCTGGAAGATCCGGTCACCCCGGTTCCGGGTGCTGCGCGGGCCGCGGGATGCGTACGGCTCCGCCGCAAACACCGTGTCGGTCAGGGCATCGTCGAAATAGAGCTGGGAGGTGAACCCGAAGCCGCGACCACTTCCGGAGCGGGAGCGCAGCTTGAAATGGATATGGACCGTTCGACCCCGGTACCACCCGGGATAGACGGTCGTGAATTTCACCTGGCCCTGCCGGTCGGTGATCTGGTGGCCGCGAAGGAACTTCTTTCCCTTGGTGTCGAAGCCGGGATCCTGGACGTCCGAGTAGATGCCCAGGTGGTCGCACTGCCACAGGTCGACCTGGATATCCCGGAGCGGCTCACAGGCATTCCCGGCCAGGCGGGACACCACCATCGTGAGGGCGAGCGGCGTGCCGGGCCGGACGCTTCCGTCCGACGGATCGGGCCGCAGGTCGGACCGGTTGAGCGCTTCATCCACGAAATACGGCCCCTCGGTCTGTTCCGGGCGGACCACGCACGCCGATTCGCCGGCGGGAACCTGGCTCCCCAGCGGCGGCGCGCCGGCAATCCAGGCATATCCGGCCGCGCCGGCCAACGCGAGAATATCCCGTCGGGAGAGAACATATCCGGTCGTGCCGTCATCCTGATCCATGGGGACCTCCGGGAAGAATCCTCCGGGCTGGTGCTACGGGCTTCCGGCCAGCCAGCCCAGCAGCTTGGCCGCAAGGTAGATCCCGCCGATCACCGGCACCACGCACACCACCGCGGTAACGATCACCAGGACCGCGACGAATCCCCGGTCCGCCCGTCCCGCTTTGACGGGGTCGTGCTGATGCCGCTCCAGCAGCGCGATGTTGCGCGAGTTGGCCTTCCAGACGAAATCGAACAGATCGCCTACCAGGGGCACCGCACCGGCGATGGCGTCGAGCGCGAGATTCATCAGCATGCGGATCAGCGTCGCGGGCCGGGCGCCGCCGCGGACCGCTTCGACCACCACCCACCCGCCCAGAATCGCCCCGGTCGCGTCACCGACTCCGGGAACCAGGCCGAGAATCGAATCGAGCCCGATCCGCCAGCCCAGCCCAGGGATGCGGATTCCCGAGTCCAGCCAGTCCGCATAGCGGCGCAATCGCGCCAGGCTGATCCGGGGCGCTTCGCCGGCCGGTTCCACGACTAGGGACGCCGCCCGATGGCCCGAAGCCTCCCGCGGGCTTCATTGTTGGTCGAATCCCGCCGGATCGCCTCGCGAAAGGCCGCCTCCGCCGCCGCGGTGTCGCCGCGCATCAGGTTGATGTTCCCGTGAAAGACGTACATCCCCGAGGAGGCGGGGAAGAACTCCTCGTTGAGCCGGAGCAGCGCGAAGGCTTCATCGTAGCGCTTCGCCTGGCCGAGCCGGAACGCCGCAATGTTGAGGGAGGGCTCGCCGAAGTCGAACGCGTCCCGGCCATAGTAGCGCCGCCGCAGGGTGCGGTAGGCGGCGATCGCGGAGTCGGCTCCGGACCCCTGCGCGGTCTCGACCATCAGGGCGGCAAGCGGAATCGGCCGGCTGGTGCCGCGGTGACAGGTCCCGCAGGTGACCTGGAGCAGGGGCGTCGGGCGCTCGGGCAGCGTATCGAGGCGGCTGTTGATCTCCCGGACCATCAGCATCATCTGCCGGGCCACGACCTTGGAGCGTTTCTGGTCGCTCGCGAAATCGAACTGCTCCAGCGGCTGGCCTTCCTCCCCCACGTGGCAGAACTGGCAGCGAACGCCCAGATCCCCGGTGATGTTGCGCATCATGCCGACCACCTGCATCACCGGCGTGCTCTTCGGAATGACTCGCAGGTTGATCAGGCTGTCGGGGGGCCACTTTCCCGGAGCCTGCCCGGAGAGCGGCGCGGACATGAGCAGCAGGGCCAGAGCGGCAAGGGGGGATTTCATGGCGGCTCTCAAGTTACTGGTTTGAAGTGGCCTGGGGGCGGCGCTCGGCGAGCCAGTGCATCAGGTTCAGGAGGAACCGGGGATTCTCCCCGGCGTGGGGAGCGTTCATGCCCATGGGGCGCCGGGACGGTCCCGAAACCTGGGCCGAAAACATCGCCGCTTCGCCGAACATGGCAACCCGGCCCCGGCCGTGCGAAAGCACCGCCCCCTGGAGCATCCCCTCGGCGGGGATGCGCGGAGTGCTGTCGCTGAACCTCCAGGCGGTCGAGGGGAGCAGGACGACGGCCCCGGCTCCCAGGGTCAGGAGCGGCTGGCCCGGCCGGCTCAGACGAAACGCCTGCCCGGTGAAACTCCGCACCGAGTCGACCCGCTCGCGGCGATGCCTGCCATTGGTGATCGGGTGATCGGCCAGACTCCCGTCCGAGCGGCGAAAGACCATTTCGTCGATCGCGCAGCTGCTGTCGGTCGCGAAGCCGTCGGTCACCTGAATGCCGAACGCCGCGGCAAGAGCCTCCACCGCACCGGGGAACGGCATGTGATCCGCGATCAGGAGCAGGCTTCCCCCCTGGCTGACCCACCGTTCCAGGACCGCGATTTCCGCCCCGCTGAACGCCGGAGCATTCGGGAGGGCCCAGGGTCCCTGCGACATCCGCTCCGAGATGGCATTGGCGATGACCAGGATGCGCGCGGCCGCAAGCGACCCGGAGGCCAGCGGCTCCCGGAGCGCGCGAACTACTAACCCGTCCCGCCGAAGCAGCCGGACGAACGGCGCGTAGCGGCCCTCGACCGTGTGAAAGTTGAAATGGCCCTCGTCCAGCAGGACCGTGGGACCGCTCCCCGCGGCGAAGGCAGGGCGCGCGATCGGGGGATCGAAGAGCGTGTCGGAGACCTGGGGACCGCCGCCTCTGGGCGCGAGCGTAGGCCGGCAAGAGGCCGTCCCCGGCGCCTGGGCGGACAGCGTGCTCCCGAGCAGCTGCAGGCCGAGAGCAACCCTGGCCACCTTGACGATCATGCGGATCTCCCGTTGCTTAGGTATTGGCTCCCCTACGAAAGTCCTCATGCGACGGATTCTCGTCCTTGCGGTCCTCTGCGGTTCGGCAGCCTCGCTCGCGGGGCAGGCCGATACCCTGGTAGCCGTGGGACGGCGAGTCCGAGTCCGGACCATGGGAGAGTCCGGTGAGCTCAACCGAAGGATCGAAGGCGTCGTCGTCCGGATGTCGCCCGATACGCTCGTCCTCCGGCTTCCCGGCTCCCCGCCGCTGGAGGCCGTCGCCACCAACCCGGACACCCAGTACTCCATGCATACCGGCCGGCGGTCTTCGCTGGGCAAGGGCGCGGTCATCGGCGGCATCACCGGCATCGTCGTGGGAGGTGCCGGCTTCGCCATCGCGGGGGCGGATTGTCCGATGGATCAGGCCCTCTGTTTCCATCGCCGTCAGACCGCGCTGGCGGGTGGAGCCCTCATTGGGGCGCTCGGGGTGGCGGTGGGTCTGGCCATCGGCGCCTTCACCTCCCATGACGTGTGGTCTCGCGCCGAACGACGATCCGCCCTCGCCCTCATCCAAACCCGGTCCGGAATCGGCCTCGCCATAAGGTTCTAGCCCGGCCCGCCTGTTGCCTCCCAGGTAGTACGGCCTTTCTGGAGGAGGCGATATGTATATCCATTCTGAAGACGAAATCGTGGAAACGCGCACCTGGAGCAGCGGGACGGAAATCGTCGCCCGGGTGAACTGGAGTCAGATTGCCCGGGTCCGGCGAGTGCTGGGTCTTGCGGGTGAGGAGTTCCGTCAGGGGCAATTTGTACAGCAGCCCAAGGCGATACCCGTAACTCTTCGTCTTACAAAGGGTTGGAGGCGGGCAGTTCCGCGTGCTGCGTAAAGAAATCGGCCGCCGAACGGGCTGAATTTGCCGGTCGGCGGCGCCGAAAAGGCTCCAAAAAAAGTGGACAGAGCTGGGGGGGACCTGCAGCATTCGTCCCCCAGCCGCAACGGGTAGGAGAGGATTACGCTCCGACCCTGTGGGACCGAGCCAGCACCTGTTGCACGCTTACCCGTCGTTGGGCCCGTTCTGGGCCCGGGCGGCCTGGATGGCCTGGCTCAGCTCCACGGTCGCGATCCAGAGGTCGGCGAACTCCGGATGCGCCGGGTTCATGATTCCGATGCGAAGATCGGTGGTCAGCCGGGCACACAGCTCCAACGCCCGCCGGACCCGGAATCGTTCCTCGAACGAGGTCACGTCTTCGGCGTGCGCTCCCTGCAGCCGCGCCCACAATCCCAGTCGCGCATCGTCCAGCCCCCGCTTCACCGCCTCCAGGTCCTGCACCATGGCATCGCCGTTTTCCGTGCTCACCGGAATGGTCTGAATCGCAGCGTTCAGCGCGGCGAGCTGATCCATGACGTTGTTCTCGGCCATATCTCCTCGGTGCCGGTCCTGGTGCGGATCGTACTCCACTCTCGTCCAAGCTATCCCTCATCCAGAGGCCCGTCCACCAGACCTCTTTGCGTCTTTGCGTCTTTTCCGTCTTACTTCGCGGGAACCACCCGAAGCACCCGCCCGTTGGCGCTGTCGGTGACCAGGTAGAGATAGCCGTCGGGTCCCTGCTGGATGTCCCGGACCCGTTCCCCCAGCTCGCCGAGATAGCGCTCTTCCTTGGACACTCGGCCATTGGCCAGCA
>DATCXX010000148.1:0-2786 GCA_036565615.1 Gemmatimonadales bacterium
CCGCCGTGAGGATCGCCCGGAGCTCCGCCGAGGGAAGTACCGTTCCGGTCGGATTGCCGGGGGAGCAGAGGCAGACCAGCGCGGCTTCAGCGAGGTGAGGCTCCAGCTCCTGGGCGGTGGGCTGAAAGCCCCGTTCCCGCCCGGCCACGATCACCCGGGGCACCGCCCCCACGAATCCGGTATAGTGGTCGTTGTTCCAGCTGGGTACCGAGTAGACGACGGTGTCGCCCGGGTTCACCAGGCAGCGGAAGGCCCCGTAGATGGCGGGGCGTCCTCCTCCGGTGATCATCACCGACTCGAGCGGGTAGCTCACCCCCTCGGTGCGGGCGACGTACTCCACGACCGCCTGACGGAGCGCCAGCAGGCCGTCGCTGGGGGGATAGTTGGTCTCCCCGGCGCCGAGCGCCTGGACCAGGAGCCCGGCCAGCGGGGCAGGGATGGGGAACTGGCGGGGATCGAAGTCCCCCACCGTGAGGTTGCAGATCCGGCGGCCGGCGCTGGCGGCCCGTACCTCGGCCGCGATCCGGAGGATCTCCGACCCGCGCAGCCGTCGGGCCATGGCGGCCAGGGACGCATCCAGCGAGGCCTGGTCACCAAATTCGAGACGGTGGACCGGGGTGGCGACTGTCATGGCCGAAAGGTAGCGGGCGACTATGGATTAGGTAACTTTAGGTCTCCATTATCACAGCCCCGGGTCGCCCTCCAGGAGGACGCGTGCACATTCTTGTAGTCGAGGACGACGTTCGAACCGTAGGATTCCTCCAGCAAAGTCTTGAGGAGGATGGTCATACGGTGGACGTGGCGCTGGACGGCCGCACCGCCCTGACCAAGGTGCGATCGGATCCTCCCCACGATCTGATCGTGCTCGACATCCAGATCCCCGAGCCCAACGGGCTCGAGGTCTGCACGACCATCCGGCAGGAAGGGATCACGGTGCCGATCCTGATCCTGACGGGGCGCGACACCCCGCAGGACGTGGCCATCGGCCTCGACGCCGGCGCCGACGACTACCTGGTCAAGCCCTTTGCGCTGGTGGAGCTGCTGGCCCGGGTGCGGGCGCTGACTCGCCGGCAGGGCACCACCGGGGTCAAGGGGATCCTCCAGGCCGGGACCCTGGAGCTCGACCGTCTCAAGCGCAGCGTCCGGCGGGGCGACCGCCCCATTCCGTTGGCGCCGCGGCAGTTTCGCCTGCTGGAGTACCTGATGCTCAATGCGGGCCGCGCGGTGAGCCGCTCCGAGCTGCTCCGCGAGGTCTGGAACCTGAATTTCGATCCCGAGTCGAATCTGGTGGACGCGCACATCTCCACCCTCCGGAGTGCGCTGGAGCGATCCGGCGAGCCCCGGCTGATTCATACCGTTCGCGGGGTGGGCTACACGCTCAAAGCCGATCCTTCCTGACATGCGGTCGTTTCGTTCCGCGCTGGCCCTGCGCGTCGCCGTGCAGGCCCTGGCGCTGTCCGCCGTGGTGCTGGTTGGCGCCACCCTCCTGCTCCGGGCCTATTTGCTCTCGGCGGTGGATTCCTCGCTCCGGGGGATCGCCGAGATCGAGGGCCAGACCGGCGCCAGCAAGACCGACGATAACTTCACCTTTCACACCGGATCGGTTCCCCGGGTGCCCGACGATCCCCGGCCGGAGCTGACCCCCTGGGCTCAGCTTCTCCGCCTCGATGGCGTTCCGGAAGCCTGGAGCACCAATCTGGTCGCGCCGATTCCGGTGCCGGCCAGGGCGATCCGGGAAGCCCGCACCGGAAAGACCACCTTCGCGACCCATGATGTCGGAGGCGTGCCGGTTCGCAGCGTGATCTATCCGATGCACCAGGCCAGTGCGCTGCATGCCGGGCACCTGCTCCAGGTTACCACCTCCCTGGCGCCGATGCGGTCCACCATGACCACCTTCATCTGGCTGCTGGCCGTGCTCTCGGTGCTGGGCACCGGCATGGCCTGGGCGGCGGGGTGGGCGATCGCCGGCCGGGCCCTCAAGCCGGCGCTGGAGATCACCGCGGAGGCGGAATCCATCGGGATCAACGAGCTGGGCCGGCGGGTTACCGAGAATCGCGACCTGATCGAGTTCAACCGGATGGCGGTGGCCTTCAATGCCTTGCTCCAGCGGGTCGAGCAGGCGGTGACCGGCACCCGGCGCTTTACCTCCGACGCGAGTCACGAGCTCCGGGCGCCGCTCACCGTGCTGCGCGGCGAGCTGGAGCTGGCCCTGACCCGCCCCCGCTCGGCGGCGGACTACGAGGACGTGATCCGGCGCTGCCTCGATGAGGTGCTCCGCCTGGTCCGCCTGGCCGATGACATGCTCACCCTGACCCGGGTGGAAGGCGGGGTGGTGGGGAGCAAGCGCGCCGCGGTGGACCTGGACGACGTCGTGGCCCGCTCGATGGCCCGCAAGGCCGCGCTGGCGGACACCCGCGGCGTGACGGTGTCGCTCTCCGGCACCGCGGGTACCGTGCTGGGCGACGCCGACCTCCTGCTCCGCGCCGTGGATGGCCTCCTCGAACACGCCATCATGGCCTCGCCCCGCGAGGGCCAGGTGCGCCTCGACCTGGCCGAGGGGAGCGGCCGCTATCTCCAGGTGACCGACAGCGGCCCCGGCATCGGCCGGGACGAGGTGTCGGGAGTATTCCAGCGGTTCTACCGCTCCAACCGGCCCCGCTCCGCGTCGGAAGAGTCGGGGCTTGGTCTGGCCATCGCCCGGGCGGTGGCGCTGAGCCATGGCGGAACCTTCGAATACGTCGGCAATGACCCCGGAGCGTCGTTCCGGTTATGTATACCGTCCGCGT
>DATCXX010000169.1:0-7480 GCA_036565615.1 Gemmatimonadales bacterium
CGGCGGCCCGCGCCAGTGCGGCATCGGAGGGATCGGCCCGGAGTGCCAGGGCCACGCCGTAGGCGGCAGTCACCCCGATCAGCGGCGCGCCGCGCACCTGCATGGTCCCGATGGCGCGGACCGCGTCGTCGAGGGATTCGAGCCGGGCCAGCGCGAGCCGTCCGGGCAGCAGGGTCTGATCGATGATGACGACCCCCTCGCCGCGCTCGTCCTCTTCGAGCGCCCGGCGCGACACCCCGGCTACCCGCACGGAAGGGAGATCATTCCCCGGCGAACTCGATCAGGGTGAACACCCGGTGCCCCGCCTGGCGGAGACGGCGGGCTCCCCCAAGATCGGGGAGATCGATGACGAACGCCGCTTCGTGCACCGTGCCGCCCGACTCGGTGATGAGCCGCGCCGCCGCGAGCGCGGTCCCCCCCGTGGCCACCAGATCGTCCACCAGCAGCACCCGGTCGCCCCGCTCCACCGCATCGACGTGCATCTCGACCCGGTCGGTTCCGTACTCGAGGTCGTAATCGCATCCGACCGTCCGCGACGGCAGCTTGCCCCGCTTCCGGATCGGGATGAAGCCGGCGCCCAGCGCGTGGGCCAGCGCGCCGCCCAGGATGAAGCCGCGGGCTTCGATCCCCGCCACCTTGGCCACCCCGGCGCCGCGGTACTGCGTCGCCAGCCGGTCGATGGTCTCCCGGAATCCCGCGGGGTCGAGCAGCAGGGTGGTGATGTCGCGGAACAGGATGCCCGGCTTGGGATAGCCGGGAATGGTGCGGACCAGGGTGCGCAGGTCGGTCACAGCAGCCGGCCCATGACGGCGCCGAGCTGGGCCACCACCGCCGGATCCCGCGAGGGCGGAGCGGTCATCAGCGCGCCGTCGAGCGCCCGGTCGCAGCCGTGGGGACAGGGAACCGAACGGTCCCGGAGCCGGGGAACCACCCGGCGCAGCAGCGCGCGCGCCGCGACGATGTTCTGCTCCATCACCGCCACCACCTGCTCGGCGGTGACGTGCGCCTCGTCCACCCGCCAGCAGTCGTAGTCGGTGACCATCGCGACCGTGGCGTAGCAGAGCTCGGCCTCCCGGGCCAGCTTCGCCTCGGGCATGCTGGTCATCCCCACCACCGAGCAGCCCCAGCTCCGGTGCAGGTCCGATTCGGCCCGGGTGGAGAACTGGGGTCCTTCCATGACCAGCGAAATGCCGCCCCGCACCGCCGGAACTCCGGCCGCCGCCGCCGCCGCCGCAAGGGCATCGCCGAGTCGGGCGCACACCGGTTGCGCCATGGAGACGTGTCCCACCATCCCGGTGCCGAAGAAGCTCTTCTGGCGGGCAAAGGTGCGGTCGATGAACTGGTCGGGAATGACGAAGGTGCCGGGCGCGAGCTCCTCGCGCAGCGAGCCGACCGCGGAGAACGCGATCACGTCGGTGACCCCGGCCCGCTTGAGCGCGTCGATGTTGGCGCGATAGTTGACCTCGGACGGGGTGATCCGGTGCCCCTTGCCGTGCCGGGGCAGGAACACCAGCCGGATCCCGTCCGCTTCACCGGTCAGCAGCTCGTCCGAGGGCGCACCGAAGGGACTGATCACCTTCTCCCGGCGGGGATACTCGAGCCAGTCGATCTCGTAGAGTCCGCTGCCTCCGATGATCCCCAGAGTCATGCGCGTCAAACTATCGCGGCGGGCTCCCCGCCGCCATGTTTCTCCCGATGGAAATCCCCGAGCCGGGTCCCCGGGTTCCCCGTCGCGGCGGCGCACTCCGCGCCGCGCTTGGCCGGACGATGCTGCGGGTACTGGGCTGGCGGATCGGCCCCGGGCTTCCCGACCTGGCCAAGGCGGTCATCACCGCCGCGCCGCATTCGTCGAATCGGGATTTCTTCGTCGGCATCGCGCTGGTCTTTGCGCTGCGCCTCGATGTGCACTTCATCGGCAAGATGGAGCTCTTTCGCGGCCCCCTCGGTCCCCTGATGCGATGGCTCGGCGGGCTGCCGGTCAACCGCAAACACCCTGTCGGTCTGGTGGAGCAGACCGTCGCGATGTTCAGGGAACGGGAGGCCCTCCTCCTGGCGGTCGCGCCCGAGGGCACCCGCAGGCCGGTGGCCCGGTGGAAAAGCGGATTCCATCGCATTGCGCTGGCGGCGGGGGTCCCGATCGTCCCCGGCTACTTCGACAACCGGCGCAAGGAGGTGGGCTTCGGAGCGCCGTTCTATCCGACCGGCGACGCCGAGGCGGATATCGCGGCGCTCCGCGCCTTCTACGCGCCGATTCCCCGGCGCGACGGGCGGCTTACGGTTTCGTAGCCGGGGCTGGGGCGGGTGCGGGAAGCGGTACGTCGGAGCTGAACATGTCCCGCACCGACTTCCAGGTCCCGTCGCTCTGCTTCCGCCAGATCTCCAGGAACTTCCCCGTGTCGGCGATGGCCGGAACTCCCGGCGGGCTCATGGTCATGGTGTAGCGGCCCCGGACATACGCCAGGTCGGCGGTGCCCTCCACCTCTTCGGTCTGGAGCTCGAACGCGGTGATGGGGGGGAACGTCTTGAACATCGCCTCGATCGCCGCATGACCGGTGACCGCCGGGGCGTTGGGCGGCAGGACGATGGCGTCGTCGGCGTAATAGGCCCTGGTCAGGGCGGCGAAGTCGTTCGCGAGAGCATGGCGGACGAATTCCCGGGCTGTGGAATCGATCGCGGCCTTGTCGGCGTCGCTGAGACCGGCGGGGGGAGCGGGCTGGCAGGCGGCCGCCAGGACAAAGCCGAGCAGGGCCGTCAGGCGAACGGGACGCATTCCGGGCTCCGGAGAAGTAGGGAGGCGAGAACCTACCGCCCCACCCGTGGGCGTCAACCCTCCGGCACCACGTGCCCGGCCCGGGCCAGACGTTCCCGGGCCCAGGCCATCACCGCCGGCGAGGCGCCCCGCTCGTCCGGATGGTGCACTCGCCACCGGGCGATGGAAAGCTCGTGATCGTGATGGCTCATCTTGCCGGCGGCAATCGATCCGGGATCCCCGATGCCCGGAGCCCGATCCAGCGGCACGGCGTAGTCACAAGCCGCGCCGGGGGCGGAGAGCGGGGCGCCGCAGGTGGGACAGGTTGCCATGCGGAAACAATACTAGGTGGTCAGGGGTCAGGGGTCAGGGGTCAAGAACCCTGACCACTGACCACTGACCACTGCCCACTGCTCAGGCAGAGGTCTTCACCGCAATCTCCCGGGGTCGGGCCCGCTCCGCCTTCGGCAGAGTGACCGTCAGGACCCCATGCTCCACCTTGGCGTCGATCCGGTCCGGATCCACGCTGCTGGGGAGGGTGAACATCCGCTCGAACCGGCCGTACGAGCGCTCATAGCGGTGCCACCGCTCGCTCTTCTCCTCGGCCACCTGCTTCTTCTCGCCCTGAATCGTCAGCACCTGGTTTTCCAGGCTGAGCTTTACATCCTCCGGTCGCACCCCGGGCAACTCGAGCACGATGCGAAGGTTCTCCTGGTCCTCGAACACGTCGCACGACGGCGTCCATGCCGAAGCGAGCGTTCCCCCGTTCCATTCGCCGCCCAGGGCCTCGTCCATCATCCGGCTCAGGCGATGAAGATTCGAATAGACGTCCGGGGCGGACTGGGCCGCTCGGCGAGTAGTGGTGAGAAACATCCTGTCCTCCTCGGTTGAAGGGTTACGGGCCTCGAAAAATCGGGGCCCTTCAGGAGGGGGACGTTGCAGCCGGCGTGCCCGTGCCACAGCGGTTTTTCGGTCAGATTGGCAAATCGGGAGGCAGACGAAAACGCGGCGTTTGTCGAAATGGCGGCATGGAGTGATTAGGGGTCAGTGGTCAGGGGTCAGGGGTCAGGGGTCAGGGGTCAGTGGGGAACTGCCCGACCACCGATCACTGATCACTGACCACTGACCCCTGACCCCTGCCCCCTACGCTCCCAGCGGCTCCCGCTGGAACTGACGCTTGAGTCCGGGATGGCGCTTGGCCAGGTACACGCTCATCGCGATCAGGGAAAGGGTGTTGGCCGCCAGAACCGACCACCAGGGAAAGAGGTTGCTGGTCCCGGTAAAGAGCGCGAAGGTCACCATGAAGAAGAACAGCTCGAACACCACGGCGACGATCATCAACCCGAAGCGGACCAGGGGGGAATACATGGCCAGATGCACCATGTGGGTGACCGCGATGCCGAACCCGACGAAGGCCCCGATGTGCAGCAGCGTATACGCCACGATGGGCCCGGTCTGCACCGGGGTGATGACCGGGTTGGGATTGTTGAACAGGATGACCTGCCCGAGTACGCTGGGCGTCGCGAACATGCGGCCCTGAATGACGTCGATGACCAGAAACCATCCGGCTACCGCCGCCGCGCCTACCAGACCGGTAAAGATCCCCTCGCGGAGCAGATCATGGCGGTGCTGGAGCGGCATGGAGCCTCCTCTGTCAGGTCCCCTGTAGGATGCCGCCCCCCGGAGGATCTCACAACCCCCTCAAATACAAATACTCTCCCAGTCCCGCGACAGCCGAGCCAGATGCCCGGAGGCGCCCAGCGACCGCAGGGCGACGGTTGCCCCATCCCTCGAAGCGACCGCCTCCGTGTGCCGTCCCAGCGCCTTGAGGGCGAGCGCCGCCAGCGATCGCGCTTCCGCCGCCAGCACGGCGAACTGGGCTTCGGCGGCCCGGGCGTGGACCTGCGCGGCCCGGCGGTGGGCCTCGGCCGGATTCCCGGAGCGGAGGGCGATCACCGCGAGGAGTCGCTCCGCCTCCAGCCGGTGGGGCTCGTTGCCTTCTTCCCAGGCTAGCCGCTCCGCCCGCTCGAGATCCTCCCGGGCATCCTCCAGCGCGCCGTTTGCGATGCGGAGCTCGGCCCGGCCCAGGAGGGTGAGCGCGATCAATCCCGCCTCACCGACCTGCTCGGCTCTCTCGACCGCGCGCTGATTGGCATCTCTGGCTGCGGCCAGTGCGCCGGTCTTGTGCAGCTCGAGGGCAAGGTCGTGGCAGGTTTCCGCGATCCCCCGGCTGTCCCCCAGCATCTCGAAGAGCTCGAGTCCCCGCTGATAAAACCCGCAGGCAATCCCCGTTTCTCCTCGAAGGCTCGCGATATTGCCGAGATTGCTGGCCCCTCGCGCCGTGAACCGCGCCCGCCCGTGCCGCTCCGCCAGGTCCGCCACGGCGGTAAAGTGCTTCTCGGCGTCCTTGACCTTTCCCCGCTCGAATGCGATCGCGCCCAGCAGATTGGTGGCCTCGAGCAGCCCATCCACATCCTTGGCGCTTTCGAATGCCGCCCGGGCCGAGGCCGTGAGCCGCGCACTGACTTCGAATTCCCCGATCCGGGCGGCGGCCTGAGCAGCCAGCAACCGGGACTGGGGAGTGGCCGAGCCGGTGGAGTCGGCGGAACGGAAATAGTGAGCCAGCGCCTCCCGGAACCGGCCCGACTGGACCAGACCCTGGAGCGTCCCGTGCTCGATTTCCCGGCTCTGCGCGTGGTGCGTCATGCGGTCTTAATGAGCAACCACCGTGCCTAGTGTCCTGAACTGAATAAATAGAGTACATATGCTCATAATACAGTCACATAAATCATTACAATACAAGATTTTAAACTAGCTGCAACAGATGTGGGTATTGTTTAAAAATGGGTATGTAAGGCGGTGCTACGCTACGGGGTGGTGCGGGCCCGCAGCGGAGTGTTTTCGGTCGGAAGGCCGGACTTCGACCACTCCCCGAATCCTCCGGTGACGTTGCTCACGTCCCGGAGGCCGGCGGCCTGCAGCAGACTGGCCGCGATGGCTGATCGCCCCCCTCCCTGGCAGTGGACCGCGACCGGCTGATCCTGGGGCAGCTCGGAGAGCCGGTCGGGCAGCTCGCCGAGAGGAATGTGCACCGCGCCCGGGATGTGGCCGGCGTCCCATTCGTTTCGCCCCCGCACGTCCAGCACGACCAGGCCCCCCCGCTTGTGGGCCAGGTCGGACACGGACAGCTGGGCCACCTGCCCATCGGGCCGTCCTTCCCGCCGCCAGAGGGCAAGGGCTTCGGCACCGAAATAGCCGCCCACCCGGTCGAGTCCGATCATCCGGAGGCTCTGCACGATTCGTTCGAGCATCCCGGCGCGAGCCGCGTCCACCAGCAGGTAGAAATCCCGGTCGTAGGGAAGCAGCGAGCCGGCCCAGGTCGTGAAGCTCTTGTTGTACGGGATGTTCAACGTGCCGGGGATGTGACCGGTGGCGAAATCGGCGGCGGGACGGGTATCCACGATGATGGTGCCGGCGGCGAGCAGCGCGGGCAGCCGGTGCTCGGCCAGCCGTTCGGGCAGGGCGATCGCCCCGAGAATAGGTGGGCCCTCCCGGTTCACGTTCTTCATGTGACCGAAGTAGCGGGGCGGCTCCGGCTGCCCTTCGAGAACCCGGCGAACGAATTCCTCCTCATCGGTGACTTCGAAGGCCCAGTTGAACCGGCGTTCGTACCCCACGGTCGACTGGGGGACCGCGCTCATCCCTTTGCCGCAGGCACTGCCGGCCCCGTGTCCCGGCCAGATCTGGAGATGATCCGGAAGAGTCTTGAACCAGGTGAGGCTGCGAAACAGCTGGCGGGCGCCGGTGTCGGCGGTCCCGGCGCGATGGGCGGCTTTTTCCAGGAGATCGGGCCGGCCCACGTCGTTTACGAAGACGAAGTCGCCGGTGATGACGCCCATCGGCTCGTGCGCCGCGGTGGTGTCGGTCACCAGGAACGCGAGATGCTCGGGCGTATGCCCCGGCGTGTGTACCGCCAGGAGCTCCACGGATCCGACCCGGATGATGTCGCGATCGGCGAGCAGAACCACCCCGCGGTCCCGGCCAAAACGGTATTGCCACTCCGGCGGTCCCGCGGCCGACAGGTACATGGTGGCTCCGGTGCGGGCGGCGAGCTCCCGGGTACCGGAGACGAAATCGGCGTGGATGTGGGTTTCGGTCACCGCGGTGATTCGCAGCCCGTTCGCCTCGGCGGTCGCGATGTACTGACTGGCGTCCCGATTGGGATCGACCACCACCGCCTCGCCGGACGAGGAGCACCCGATCAGGTAGCTGGCCTGGGCCAGCGGCTCGTCGAACAGCCGGACAAAAAGCATCGGTCGACCTCAGCGCCCGCGCAGGAGCACCAGCGCTCCCATGCCGAGCAGAAAAAAGGCGAATCCCCGCTGGAGGGAGTGTCGAGGGACGTGGGGCAGCAGGCGGCTTCCCAGCGCCGCCCCCAGGAACGCGATCGCGGTGAAGAGGGCAACTGCCTGCCAGTCCAAGGCCACCTGGCCCACGTACCGCAGGAATCCCGCCATGCAGCTCAGCACGATCAGGACCAGCGACGTGCCGACCGCTTCGGAGATGACCAGCCCCCCCAGCAGCACCAGGGCGGGTACGTAGAGGAATCCGCCCCCGACCCCGGCGAACCCGGTGAGCAGGCCCACCAGGGCCCCCGCCAGGGTGATGAACGGCAGCGGGCGGGCTCGGGCCGGCGCGGCGAGCGTCGCCCGGCGCAGCATCGCCACCGCC
>DATCXX010000176.1:0-5530 GCA_036565615.1 Gemmatimonadales bacterium
CCACCGAGGCGCTGGCGGCCGCGGGGTTTGCAGTGACCGGGCTCGCGGGAGGCAGAGTCGACGCGTGGGGCGGCAATGCCCGTCTGGGGGGCAACGAGCTCTACGTGGTGGAAGCGGACGAGTACGATCAGGCTTTTCTCACGCTGCATCCAACCATCGCGGTGGTGAACAACGTCGAAGCCGATCATCTCGAGTGTTACGGCTCGCTCGACGATCTCGAGAGGGCCTTCGTGACCTTCGCCGGCCGTGCCGAGCGCGCGCTGGTGGGGAACGATTCCCCCGGCGCCGAGCGGGTGGCGGCCCGGCTGTCCCCGTCGAAGACCTGGCGCTTCGGACCCGATGCCGAGGGCCTCGGACTCCGCGACATCCGCACCACCGCCGAAGGAACCAGCGCGCTGCTCACCATGCCGGACCGATCGACCGCCCCCATCGAGCTGGGGATTCCCGGGGTGCATAACCTCCGCAACGCCACCGCGGCGGTCGGCGTGGTCCTCGCGCTGGGCGGGAATCCGGTGCCGGCGCTCTCGGCGCTGGCCGAGTTCCGCGGGGTGGGCCGGCGCTTCGAGCGGCTGGGCACCTTCGGGGGGATCACCATCGTGGACGACTACGCCCATCATCCCACCGAGCTCTCGGCCACCCTGAGGGCGGCGCGCCAGGCCTTCCCGTCCCGCAGCCTGGTCGCGGTGTTTCAGCCCCACCTGTTTTCCCGCACCGCGCTGCACCACGAAGCCATGGGCACAGCGCTCGCCGGGGCCGATCTGGCGGTGATTACCGAGGTGTATCCGGCCCGCGAAGCCCCGCTCCCGGGAGTGACCGGCGAGCTGGTGGCCGAATCGGCCCGCCGCCACGGGGTCCGCGTCGTCTATCAGCCGGAGCGCGGTGCGCTGGGACGCACCGTCGCCGATCTGCTGCATCCGGGCGATGTCCTGCTCACCCTCGGCGCGGGAGACATCACCCACCTGGGGCGCGAAGTGCGCACGCTCCTGGAGGCGGAGTGAAGCGCCGGCTCCTGCTGGCCGCCGGGGCGCTGGCCCTGGTCGCTCTGCTGCTGGCCGGTGTGCGCTGGATTGGCAGTCTCTCCTTCTTCGAGGTCCGCCGCATCGAGCTGGTGGGTGGCCACTACCTGACGCCGGCGGCGGTCGCGCGCGCCCTCGCCCTCCCTCCGGGCGCCGGCATCTTCGAGGACAAGGCACCGCTGGAGGCCCGGGTCCTCGGGATGGCCGGCGTGCGCGAAGCCCGGATCGCCCGGCGGATCCCCGGCACCCTCCGGGTCACCATTCGGGAAGCCGAGGCGGTGGCGCTGGCCGAGCGGAGCGGCCGGCTGGTGCTGCTGGACGCCCGGGGTCGGGTGCTGCCCTTCGATCCCACCAGCCCCGCCGCGGATCTCCCCCTCGCCGATCCTGACCCGGTGGTCGCCGGTGTGCTGGACCGGGTCCGCGAGACCGATCCCGATCTGTTCGCCGGCATCGATCGCGGCAGCCGGGTCCGCCAGGACGTGGTGCTCGAGGTGGGCGGAGGCCGGGTGTTCTTCCGGGGCGATGCCACCGAGGAGGAGATCCGCGATCTGGTGCTGATCCGCGACCTGCTCACCCGGGAGCGCAGGAGCTGGCGGGAGCTGGACGCCCGGTTCACCTCGCGGGTCATCGTCCGGGGCGGCGACGCATGAGCCCGGCGCCCGAACGCCTGGTCGCCGCGGTGGACATCGGCACCACCCGGGTGGTGGCGCTGATCGGCGAGGTGCTGGGCGAGGGCCGCAGCTCCCGGGTCCGGCTGCTCGGGGTCTCCAGCGAGCGCACCTCGGGCGTGCGCCGGGGCGTGGTGCGCGACATCGAGGAGACCACCCGGGCCATCGCCAAGGCGCTCAAGGATGCCCAGATGATGGCGGGGGTGGAGGTCGGCTCGGTGTACTGCGGCGTGGCGGGGGAGCACATCGCGGCCCGCAGCTCCCACGGCGTCGTGTCGGTGACCGGGAGCGAGATCCGCACCACCGACGTGGCGCGGGTGAACGACGTCGCGAGCAACATCTCCTTCGGGCGGGACCACGAGCTGCTCCACGCCATCCCCCAGGACTACCTGATCGACCAGCAGGACGGCATCACCGAGCCGATCGGCATGACCGGGCAGCGGCTGGAGGCGGAGGTCTACCTGGTGACCGTGCTCTCCAGCGCGGTGCAGAACCTCCGCAAGTGCGTGGAGAAGGCGGGCTACCACGTGGGGGAATTCGTGCTCGAGCCGCTGGCGGCGTCGCTCGCGGTGCTGACCCCCGACGAGCGTGAGCTGGGCTGCGCCATCGTGGAGATGGGCGGCGGCTCCACCAATGTCTCCATCTTCCACAGCGGCAAGATCCGCCACACCGCGAGCTCGATGTTCGCGGGCGGCCACGTGACCAACGACCTGGTACACGGCCTCCAGGTGACCCAGCAGGATGCCGAGCGGCTCAAGGAACGGTTCGGCGCGGCCTACGAGCCGCTGGTGCCCGATACCGATGTCTTCCAGCTGCCCGGCACGGTGGGACAGGGACCCCGCACGGCCCACCGGCAGGTGGTCGCCCACATCATGCACATGCGGCTCCAGGAAGTGCTCGAGCTGGCGCTCGATGAAATATCCCGCGCGGGGTACCGCCAGCGTCTGCCCGCCGGCATCATTCTCACCGGCGGAGGGGCCCAGGCTCCCGGGATCGTGGAGCTGGCGCGCGAAGTCTTCGCGCTGCCGGTGCGAGTCGGAACTCCCGGCGAAGGACTGACCGGGCTGGTGGACAGCGTGGAAACACCCCGCATGGCGGTGCCGGTCGGCCTCCTGCTGTACGGGGCGAAGCAGGTGACGGCCACGGGAGGGTTCGCCGCGGGCCGGCGCTCTCCCGCCGTGGACAAGGTGCTCGGTCCGGTCAAACGATGGCTCCAGGACTTCTTCTGAGAACGCGAGGGCCCCTCCCATGATCTTCGAACTCGAAGAAAGCAACGGTCAGCACGCCCGCATGAAGGTCATCGGCGTCGGCGGCGGCGGCGGGAACGCCGTCAACCGGATGATCGATGCCCGGCTGGTCGGCGTCGAATTCATCTCGGTCAACACCGACGCCCAGGCGCTGGGGAAATCGAAGTCCGATCTCAAGGTGCAGATCGGAAAGAAGCTCACTCGGGGCCTGGGAGCGGGCGCGCGGCCGGAAATAGGGCGCCAGGCCATCGAGGAGAACCGGGACGAGGTGCTGGCTTCGATGCAGGGAGCCGATCTGGTCTTCGTGACCTGCGGCATGGGCGGAGGCACCGGGACGGGTGCCGCGCCGATGATCGCCCAGATGGCCCGCGATATCGGCGCCCTCACCGTCGGGATCGTGACCAAGCCGTTTCTGTTCGAGGGGCAGAAGCGGATGAAGCAGGCGGAAACCGGCATCATGGAGATGCGCCGGGGCGTGGACACCATGATCGTGGTGCCCAACGAGCGCCTCATGGCGGTGGTGGGGAAGGGCTTCAAGTTCGAGGACGCCCTGCAAAAGGCCGACGAAGTGCTGCTCAATGCTACCCAGGGCATCGCGGACCTGATCACCCGCACCGGCCTGATCAACGTCGACTTCGCCGATGTGCGCACCGTGATGCAGAACGGCGGCTCGGCGCTGATGGGGACCGGGATCGGAAAGGGCGAGAATCGGGCGCTCGAGGCGGCCCAGCAGGCCATCAGCAGCCCGCTGCTCGACAACATCTCGATCGGGGGGGCGACCGGGGTGCTGATCAACATCACCAGCAGCGATATCACCATGGGCGAGGTGACCCAGATCAGCGAGGTGATCCACGACGCCGCCGGCGACCAGGCCGAGATCATCTTCGGCTCCTGCACCGAGACGGCGCTGCACGGAGAAATCCGGGTTACCGTGATCGCTACCGGGTTCGACCGCGCCATCACCGGGGAGCAGACGCCGGCCCGGGGCACCGGAGTATTGCAATTCCCTGAGAAAAAGCGTGCGGTGGCCGGTGGCGGCATCGTTTCTGCAGGACCACCAGCAGGAGGGGCAGGACCGCAACTTCCTGCGGCCCGCCCCGCGCCGGCTCGGCCGGCGGCGGGGGCTTCCCGCAGCGCCACCGGCACTCCCGAGGTGTCCGACATGGAAATCCCGACCTTTATCAGGCGGCAGATGGACTGATGCGGCTCGCCCGCGCGGGTCTCGCCCTTGGCGTGCTGGGTGGCGCCGTGGTGCTTGCCCTGACCGGGCGGTGGCCCTGGCACCGGCTCGAGGTTGAGCCGCCCATTCCGGTTCTCGCCACCATCCAGTTCCACGAAAGCAGCGACACCCTCCAGCGGGGAGAGACGCTGGGCGATCTCTTCGGCCGCCAGGGTGTGGGCGGGGCGGAGCTGCCCGGGATGCTGAAGGCGGCCGGGCTCGACCCGAGGAGACTCCGGGCCGGGTTCACGGTCCAGTTCCGCCGGGTCGCCGGGGAGCCCGTTCCGGTCGAAGTGCTGGTGCGCTCGGGTCCCCAGGAGCGGCTGGCGCTGCTCCGCACCGGTGCCGAATGGACCACCGAGCGGCGCCCGGTCTCCTGGACCACCGAGGTGGTGCGGATCGAGGGTCCGATCGAGAGCTCGCTCTACGACGCCCTGCACGCCGCCGTTCCCGACGCGCTCTTCGATACCGACAACCGGATTCGCCTGGCCTGGGACCTGGCCGACGTGTACGCCTGGTCGCTGGATTTCAACCGGGACATCCAGAGCGGCGATCGCTTCGCGGCGCTGGTCGAGCGCGAAGTGTCCGAGGAGGGCGAAGTGCGGGTCGGCCGGGTGCTGGCCGCGGACCTGCTGGCCTCCGGCAAGCATCTCAATGCCTTCCGGTTCGAGGACGGCGAAGGACGGTCCCGGTTCTTCGACGAGGACGGCACCTCCCTCCGGCGGGCCTTTCTCCGCGCCCCGGTCGAGTTCCGGCGGATCTCTTCCAGTTTTACCCGGAAGCGGTTCCACCCCGTGCTGGGGATCTGGCGCCGGCACGAAGGCACCGATTATTCCGCCGCCAGCGGCACCCCGGTCATGGCGGCGGGTGACGGTACCGTGCTGCGCGCCGGGCGGGCCGGTGGCTACGGCAACCTGGTCGAGATCCGGCACCGCAACGGTATCACCACCCGGTATGGCCACCTCCGCGGCTTTGCCCGCGGAATCGGCGCGGGGCGCCGGGTGAGCCAGGGACAGATCGTTGGATACGTGGGCTCGACCGGCCTCGCCAGCGGAGCCCACCTGCACTACGAATTCCGGGTCAACGGCGCCGCGCGCGATTCCCGCCGAGTCGACCTGGGCGGCGGCGAGCCGCTGGCGAAATCCCTGATGGGGGCATTCCAGCAGGAGCGAGAACGTCTGGCCAGGGCGCTCGGCCTGATCGGGAGCCCCGTTACGGCGGCAATCGCTGAGTAGAGCCGTCAGCCATCAGCCGTCAGCCATCAGCGACTGAAGGCTGAGGGCTGAAGGCTGAAGTCTTCAGGTATAATTCCCCGATGCCATTCGCAGTCACCATTCTCGCCGCACTCGCGGCGGTGCTTTCCTATCGCCTGGTGGAGGG
>DATCXX010000191.1:0-3976 GCA_036565615.1 Gemmatimonadales bacterium
CAGCGCGCCAGCGGTCGGCGGATCAGCAGCGGCAGCAGCAGGGCGATGAGCGCCGCGCCCACCAGCGCCGCCACGGTGAGCACCCGTCCGATCCAGCCGCTCTCGCTCCGGTGCACCAACAGGCCGCCGGCGGTCACCAGGATGGCGAGCGAGAGCATATCGGTCAGGCGGTCCATGACGCCGCCCCAGAGGGCGGCCTCCGGCCGGCGGGTCAGTTTGCCCGCCAGTCCCATCCGGAGCAGGTCGCCCCCGACGATGCTGGGGAGGCAGAGGTTGGCGAAGAGGCCGGCGGAATAGCAGAGGAGCGCGTCGATGCGCTCGAGCCGGCCCCGGGCGGCATTCACGAACAGCCGCCATTTCAACACGCCGAGCCAATGACCCACCAGGAACCCGAGCAGAACCAGGAGCCACATGACGGCGGGCAGCCGACCCAGCGCATCCCCGACCTGTTCGAGGGGAAGGAAGGAGAAGAGCAGGCCGAGCAGCGCGATGCTGACGGCAGCCCGGGCCCAGGTCTTCACCGGCGGCCCAGGAAACGGGAGTTCTGGTCGGCCAGCAGTCCCACCGCCCAGATGATGAGCGCGGCGAGGAAGGCGAGGACCGCGCTCTCGGAGAGATTGTCCTTGGAGACGTCGTAGGCGAACTTGGCCAGCCCCGCCAGCGCCACCACGGCGCCGAGGGGGATGAACACCTTGAGCGGATTGAAGAAGACGATGGTGCGCAGGATCAGCAGGGTGAAGTCGTAGGCGTGACGGGGCCGGATCTTGGATTGGCCGAGCCGGGCGTGATAGTCGATCGTGACGTACTCGACGGAGTGACCGTTGCAGGCCGCTGCCAGCGTAATGGTGGTGGTGAAGGAAAACCCATCGGGGAGCAGGGCCTCGTAGCGTTGCACCAGGGACTTGCGGATCAGCCGGAGGCCGGAGTTGAGGTCGGGCAGCCGCTGTCCGGCCAGGTAGCTGGCCAGCCGGGTGAGAAACCACTTGGCGGGCCGGCGGGCCAGGGGGATGCTGACCGAGGCGCCGATCCTGGCCCCCACCACCATCTCGTTGCGCTCCGCCGCGGCGAGCAGCGCGGGAATGGATTCCACCGGGTAGGTCCCGTCGGCATCGGTAATCAGGATCCAGTCGTACTGCGCGTGCCGGATGCCGAGTTTCAGCGCGGCGCCGTAGCCCCGGTTCCGGGGACGCCGCAGCACCCGGGCTCCGGTGGAATCGGCCTCGGCGGCGGTCCGGTCCTGGGAGCCGTCGTCCACCACCAGGATTTCGTGGCTCCACCCGCTCCGCGCGAGCGTCTCCCGGACCGCGATGACCTGCGCGGCCACGTGCTCACCCTCGTTGAAGGCGGGGATCACCACGCTCACCGCGCGGGCGATTCCGGCAAGCTCGTCCGCCACGACCTCTTCGATCACGGATGCCTCTGTGCGCTGGTGGAATTCGACGGCGTGACCATCACCACGATCGCCCCGCCTCCCAGGGTACCGGGGAATTCGGCCGCCCGCCGGTAGCGATCCGAGAGCCGCTTCCAGATCCCGGGCTGCACCACCTCGAGCCGGACCGGAAAGGTGTACAGCAGCCAGGTCCTGCGATGGGTGCGCTCGATCGCCGTGAGCCCGCCGGCATCGGTCACCACCTCCCAGTCTTTCCCCAGCCAGCTCCGGTAGGGCATCACGGTGAGGTCGACCGTCACCACGGCATCGTCCGGCCCCCGGGACCGCTCCACCATCCGGGCAGCCGCCTCGAAGTCCTGCTTGGGCCTCCAGGCGCGCGGGAGCAGCACCGCTCCGGCCAGGGCCGCGAGGACGGCTCCCGCGGTGGCGAAGGCTTCACCGCGGCCGCGGAACAGCATGCCGGCGAGGGTGAACCCGCCCCGCAGCGCAATGAGCACGGCGAAGCCGGCGCTGAAGAAGAAAAAGCGGGGCCAGAGATTGTGCCCCAGGAGCAGAATGGCCGCCGCCGTCAGCAACCCCGGGCCGAGCATCAGCGCGAGCACGACCGGGCTCCGGCGGAAAAAGCTGGACACTCCCGCCCCGAGCACCACGGTTGCCAGCACCACGGTCACCACGCCACCGGGCAATCCCGCGCTCAGGCCCCGCGCCGTTTCGAGCAGCATCCAGGCGGGGCTCTTCCATGCGGTGTCGGCTCCCTGCGGATTGGCGGCGGTCAGCGTGGTGATCAGCTGCCCCAGCATGGGCGCGTAGAGCAGGAGCCCGAAGCCGGCCGCCAGGACCAAACCGGAGAGCGGCCGGGTGAGCGCCGGAGTACCGGCGTGTCGCCGAGAGAGCGCGAACGCGGCCAGCACGATGGCGTGCGCCGCCGGGACCGCCACCGCAGTGGGGTGAATATAGGCGGCGAGCGCCATGCAGCCGCCATACCACGCGGCCGCGGGCCATCCGGCACGGGGATCCCGGAGCAGGCGCAGAAACGCCGCGGTGCCGAGCAGGGTGAGGAGGAGCAGTCCGGAATAGCCCCGCGCGTTCTGGGAAAACCAGACGTGATGGTAGGAGAGGGTGAGCAGGAGGGTGCCGAGCAGCGCCTCCCGCCGGCTGGTCACCATGAGGGCGAGCCGATAGAACGCCCAGAGGCTGGCGGTGCCCATCAGCGCGGCCGGAAGGCGGAGCGCGGCGGCCGACTCGCCCAGCAGCCCGATACTCCCGCCGGCGAGCAGCGAGTACAGGGGATGGTGATTGGTGTTGGGGTATTCGGTGAGCAGGCGCCCCGGCGGGAGCCGGGCGAACTCCACCAGGGTCTGAATCTCGTCGTACCAGAGGCCGGTCCCCAGATGGATCAGCCGAAGCACCAGCCCCAGCAGCAGCAGCGCCACGAGGGCGAGACTGCCGGGAGATACTCTCGGCTCCGGGACCGTGGACTCCGGCATGGCTACCTCGACAGGGAATCTCACATCGTGATGCAAGGCTCATTCCATGGTCCGGATCCTGCGGTACAATCCCCTGGATGCTTCCTCCTGTCCACCAAGGTTCGCCCCTTCGGGCCGAAGCCACCACGCCGCTCCCCGCGGAGCGCGCCGTCGCGCGCAACTTCATGGCGCTGGGCGCGGGTGAGGCCGTCTCCCGGCTGATTGCCTTCACCGCCACCGTCTACATTGCCCGCAGTCTGGGCCCCGCGCTCTTCGGCGCCATCGGTGTCGTCGCCGCGGTCCTGCTGTACTTCAACCGGGTGGTCGACGGCGGACTCGAGCTGGGGCTCGGGGTGCGCGAAATCGCCGCGGCACCGGAGAGCCTGGACCGACTGGTCCCCTCCCTGCTCACCGTTCGGCTGGCGCTCGCCGCCGGCCTTTCGGTGCTCCTCGCCCTGGTAGGGACACTGTGGCTGCCCCAGCCGGAGGGCGCCCTGCTCGCGGTCTATGGCCTGACGCTGCTGCCGGCCGGTGCCAGCACCCGCTGGGTTCACCTCGGGTTCGATCGCAGCCGGCTGATTGCGACCGCGCTGATTCTGGGCCAGGCCCTGATGGCGATCCTGGTCGTGCTGCTGGTGCGGGGACCGGGCGATGCCGGGTGGGTGCCGGGCGCGCAGTTCGT
The DNA here is from genome assembly GCA_036565615.1 of Gemmatimonadales bacterium. GTDB lineage: Bacteria > Gemmatimonadota > Gemmatimonadetes > Gemmatimonadales > GWC2-71-9 > JABFSM01. Next base: position 3,539 of record DATCXX010000191.1, read on the forward strand.
CGGAGACTCCTTCGTCGCGCTGGTGTTGTTGTGGTGGTTCCGGACCCACGGCATACGGCTTGCTATCCGCGTGGATTGGGCGGTGCTGCGATCGCTGGCCCAGCGCGCGGGATCGCTGGTGGGGAGCGCGCTGCTCGGCCTCTGGATCTACAGCTCGGGGATGATCTTCCTGCGAATCTTCCACGATCGGTCGGTCGTGGGGTATTTTGGGGCGGCGTACACCATCACGACCTTTTTCCTGAACCTCGGCGCCGCCTACGGCTTGAGCCTCCTCCCCTCGCTCACGCGGCTCAACCCCCACCGCGGGGATCAGCAGGGACTCTACCACACGGCAACGGCGCAGGCGTTCGCGGCCAGCCTCCCGATCGCGGTGGGTGGCGCACTGCTGGCCATGGGAGGGATGCAGTTGCTGTTCGGTTCGGAGTACGCGGCCTCGGG
>DATCXX010000246.1:0-8498 GCA_036565615.1 Gemmatimonadales bacterium
CAGCGCCTGCTGCCTGCCGTTATCTCGCCGTCCGGCGCGCCGCTCTCCGGAACCGGCGCTTGGCCGGTCCCCGTCCCCGCCCCGCGGCAGCGTGGGCCGCCCGGGCCAGGTGGCTCAGCCGAGCCAGCTCTTCGGCGTAGGGGATCTCGACCCAACCCTGGCTCAGGGCCAGCCGCTCCGAGAGAAAGGGCCGGGCGGCAGCGCCGGACAGCGCTTCGGTCCGGAGCGGGGCGGGGAGGCGCAGCACCAGGGCATCCCGGCCCAGCACCGCGAACATCCGCTCGCCATGGAAGAATGCTTCACTGCCGAAGAGCTTCTTGACGCGGACCGGCGTCAGCGACGCGAGCTGGTCGCGGACCAGTGCGGGGCGGTTCGGGGTATCCATGGGGCAAGATGGTACCGCCCGAACCGGTAACCCGCTAGACGGGGCTGGTATTGCCTATGGCCCATTGCCCATTGCCTTGTCCAGCTCTGCTTGGAGCCCGACCATCGCGCACACCCGCTCGATCGTCTCCCCGATCTTGTTGTTGGGCGTGGAGGCGCCGGCCGTGATTCCGATGGTGACGGCGCCGCCCAGCCAACCGGTTTCCGTCGTCTCGGACTTCTGCCCCACCGGGCGGTGGCGGATGGCGCCGCTGGCCGGATCGAGGCAATCGGAATCCTCGATGTGGTAGGTGCGAATTCCCCGGCTCGCGGACAGCTTGGCCAGATGGGTGGTGTTGCTCGAGTTGTATCCCCCCACCACGATCATCAGGTCGGGGGGATCGGCCAGCAGCTGCTCGACCGCATCCTGCCGCTCCTGGGTCGCCGAGCAGATCGTGTCGAAGGTCCGGACGTGCTCCGCCGCCGCCGCCTCGCCGTACTTGCGGACCATGGTGCGCCGCACTTCTTCCGCGATGGCCAGCGACTCGCTGGAGAGCATGGTGGTCTGGTTCGCCAGTCCCACCCGGGTGAGATCGCTTCCGAAGTCGAATCCCGGTGAGGCGGCCCCGGCAAAACGGGTCGTGATCGGGCCGGGATCTCCCCCCTGCTCGATCCAGTCGCAGACCGCCCGCGCCTCGGCCATATCGAGCACCACCAGGTAGCGCCCCCCGGGGTACTTCATGACCTGGCTCGCGGTCGCCTTGGTCTCCTCGTGCCACTGCTTGCCATGGATCAGGACGGTGAACCCGTCCCGGGCGTAGCTGTCCACCCGCTTCCACACGTTGAGCACCGAGCCGCAGGTCGTGTCCACCAGCACACAACCGATGCTGCGGAGCCGCTCGAAATCCTGGATGGTCACACCGAACGCCGGCATGATGACGACATCGTCGGCGGTCAGGCGGGAAAAATCGAACTCGCCCCCGGGCGGCCGGTGCAGGAAGACCACCCCCATCGCCTCGAGCTTGGCGTTCACGTGGGGGTTATGGATGATCTCACCCACCAGGTACAGCGGGCGGTCGGGAAACTTCATCCGGGTTTCGTAGGCGTAGTCGACCGCCCGGTCCACTCCGTAACAGAAGCCGAATTCCCGGGCCAGCTGGAAGGTCAGGGGACCCACCGGCAGCCGGTAATCCCGCGACCGGATGGTCTCGACCAGCCGGGAGTGATAATCGGTGGCGAGCTGTCCTTCGATGGCGGTCTTGAGTCCGAATCCCTTGCGGAAGTAAGTCGCTTCGGCCATGAGAGAAATCTACCCGGCTCCGGGGCGATTGGCCCGGCCGCATTCCGCGATCGCACGCTCGACCGGCACCCCGGAAAACCGCCCGGCGATCCGCAGGGTGTCGGGATTCCCGGTGCGGTGCAGGAGGAGGTCGAGGGTCCCGGAGACCGTGCCGGGCGGGCCGGCCGTCAGGATCACCTTCCCGGACATGCCCTCGAAGCCCTTGAGCTCGACCTGGTCGAGCCAGCGCGCGGCCACAGTGGCCTGGGGCCGGAGCGGATTGAAGGGGAGCGCGGGAAAGACGGGGTATTCGCCGCTGGTCAGGGTGTCGCGGGGCAGGATGGCGACCCCGACCGCGGTGTCGTTGCGGACCGCGAAGAGCTCGAGCAGGCTGTCACGCCGGCACCAGCGCGCGGTGGCCGAGGTGCGGAAGCTGGCGTTCAGGGAGTCGCGCCAGGTGGCGACCAGCTCGCCGGTGGACGGCTCGGTGCCGGGGCGGCAGGCCTGGCATAGGAGCAGGATGAGGAGCCGACTTCGACGCATGCCCCAAAACTAGCTGGGATTGGGGATTGGGAGTGGGGATTGGGGCTAACGGCCTGACTGATAGCTGATAGCCGATAGCTGATAGCTGCGTCTACGACGCCTGCGCCCACTTACTGCGGCCGTCGCGATGGAGCCCGTAAGCCCGGAGCCGGCGCCAGAGGGTGGTGCGGCTGATGCCCAGGCTCTTGGCGGTTTCGGCCAGCCGCCAACCGTGCTCGTCGAGGGAGCGGACGATGGCCTCGCGCTCCCGGTCGGCCAGGGTCGTGGGGCCGACGCCTCCCTGAATGAACATGGCCTCACCGAGGTCGAGGTTGGCCACCCGGAGGGGCTTGAGCCGCCCCCCCAGCTCGGCCAGCGCGGGCATGAGATCGGAGGCCGGGCGGGAGAGGTCGAGCTTGAGCTCCCGGGCCGGCTCGTTGGCGTAGACGACTCTCCCCTGGGGATCGAAAACGATCACCGCCTCGCTGAAGGCATCGAGCAGCGCCTTCGCGAGGGGGGAAAACACGGAGGGGAGCGGAGTTGGATGGCTGGGTGCGGTCATATGTCCAATCTACGGGCAGGCCGGGATTTTGGTTTCAAAGGGGAACGGGAGGGACCCCTAACTCGTGAACTGTGAACGGTGAACCGTGAACGGGCCTGCTGCGTTGGAATGGCCCTAAGGACGCGACATTTGGTACCACTATCTAGGACCTGAGCTTCGACCTTTGCGGCATGCACTCCAGCCACCGCACCCTCAAAGCCTGGATCGAAGCCAAGGAAGTGTCGCGGGCGGCCTACCGTGCAGGGAGAGATTACTGGACCCCCTCAGCCTCAGCCCTCTTTTCGCAACTTCAGCGATCGGCGCTCTCGATACAACTGAACATCGCCGAGGGCTTTGCCCTGGCAGACCTCGGCCGTTTCGGGAACCACTTGGCCATTGCCTATGGATCTGCAGTGGAATCGGAGGACGTGTTGGAACTGGCCATGGAGGAAGGTGTCATCCCGCGGCAGTTCGCCAACGAGGCCATCGAGCGATGCCGAAGGTGCGAACGCCTGTTGCTGGGCCTGCTCAAACGATACCGGCCACTCAGCGGTTCCCGTTCACGGTTCACGGTTCACCGTTCACGCAGTTGATTTGCGTCGTCTCCATTCCGCATAAATGACCACCCCCACGCCCAGGAAAATCGCCGCGCCGGACAGCGCAATCCGGGTGGTCAGCTCCTCCCCCTCCAGCACCAGCGGCGCCACCGCGGTGGTGAACAGCGGCTGCAGGTAGATGAAGCTGGTCACCAGGGTGGGCGAGGCGCGGCGCAGCGACCAGAGATTCAGGAAGTAGGTCACCGTGGTGGGGAACACCACCATGTAGGCCAGCCAGAGCCAGAGCCGCGGTGTCAGCGCCCCCTGATTCACCGATTCCACCGCCCCGAGGCCGAAGGGAAGGATCCCGATGAGCCCGGCCACGGTGAGACAGAAAGCGACCGTCACCGGGGCGTAGCGCTCCAGCATCTCCTTGGACAGCAGGAAGGCCAGCGCGTTGAACGCCATGCCGGCCAGCACCAGCAGGTTCCCCAGCGCCACTCCGGACTCCAACGAGACCCGGTCCGGCCCGATCAGGTAGACCGTCCCCAGCGCGGCCACCGCGACCCCCAGCCACTTGAGCGGCGAGGGCCGGTCCCGCTTGAGCAGCCAGCCGAAGATCACCGTGAAGATCGGGATCATCGGGATCAGGATCGCCGCATTGATGGCGGTGGTCCGGGTCAGACCGAGCAGGATCAGGAACTGATTCCCTGCCCCGCCCAGGATTCCGAGCAGGGCGAACTTCACCCAGTCCTCGGTGTTCCGCGGGGCCTTCCCCCCGATGATCCGGTGGGCGGTAAAGAAGGCCCCAGTCGCCACGATCATCCGCATCGTCACGATCACCGACGCGGGGACGATCGGGAGCATGAACTTCCCGACGATCACCCCGCTCGCGTAGATGATCTGGACTACCAGGAGCGCCAGGATGACGGGCATTGCCCTTTTCTTTCAATGACTTATGATTGAATGGCTGTTCAGTCAACCAACGCGATTCTGGAGGTGCCCCCGATGAAGGAAGCCATCCTCAGCGCCGCCGTCGACGTCGTCGTTCTGCACGGACTGAACAATTGGACAGTCGAGGAAGTCGCCAACCGGGCTCACTGCGCCAAGGGGCTGGTCAACTACCACTACCGATCCAAGCAGGAGCTGCTGGTTCAGGTCGCCCACACCATCCGGGACGACCGCTCGGCCCGCCGGCTCGCGGCCATTCAGACGGTCGGCACCCAGGCACTCGACCGGCTCTGGGCCGCCCTCGCCCTGGAAATCGAGTCGGGGTGGTTCGCCGCCTGGATCAGCTTCCTCGCGGCCGACGGCCTGCTCCGCGATGCGGCCAAGGCCACTCCCCGCGACAGTCTCGCTTTTGCCGAAGGACTGGGCCGGGCCCTTGACCTGGGCGACCTCCTGGTCCCCCGGGCGGCCCTGATCGACGCCGCCCTGAACGGTCTCCAGCTCGGCCTCCTCCAAGGTGCCTCCCCCCGGACCATGGAGGAAGACTACCATCGGTTCTGGCTGACCGTGCTGCCCTGACGCACGAAGGGCGGGCCTAAGCCCGCCCCCCGGGACTGACGGCTGAAGGCTGAGGGCTATTTGATGCCCGCGGCCGTCTTGATCGCCCCCTCCTGCCAGAACTGGGCGGCCAGCGGCTTCTGCCGGGGCCAGACCTCCGCCAGGGTCTCCGCCTCATAGACCCGCCCGTTCTTCACCACATACTTGAGGCTGGTGGAGTTCCGCAGATCCGCGAGCGGATCCTTATCAAGCACCAGGATGTCCGCCATCTTCCCCGCCTCGAGGCTGCCGAGGTCGCCGCCCATCCCGATCGCTTCGGCGCCAAAGATCGTGGCGGTCCGCAGGACGTCATGATTGCTCATCCCGCCCGACCCCATGGACCACATCTCCCAGTGGTAGCCGACCCCCTGGAGCTGGCCGTGGCTCCCGATGCCGATCCGGGCGCCATTCTCCACCATCCGCTTGGCGAATTCGGCGTGCTTCGGGAACACGTACTCCTCCTTGCGGAACCAGCCGCCCGGTCCCGGGCTCCCGCCCGAGCCGGTACCCCGCCGGCGCGACCGGGTGTCGATTGCGCTCTCCGGAGTGAACCGCCGCATCTTGGCGTCGTCGTGCACGTTCTCGGTGGCGTAGTAGTAGTTCTCGCCGAACGGCCCGCCGTAGGACACCAGCAGGGTCGGGGTGTTGGTGGTCTGGGATGCCTTGAACAGCTCGACCACGTCGTTCTGGATCGGCGCGATCGGCAGCGAGTGCTCGATGCCCGGGTAGCCGTCGAACGCGTGGGTGAGCTCGAGCTTGTAGTCGAGCCCGCCCTCGGTCGTGGGCATGATGCCGAGCTCCTTGGCCGCCATGATGATCCACTGGCGCTGCTGCCGGTTGCCTGCCATGTACATCTTGAGGGTCTTGGTGTCCCAGTACTGGCTGTAGCGCTTCAGCACCGAGCGGGCGTGATCCAGGTCGCGGATCGACTCGCCGTCCGGAATGCCGACGCCGGGACCGGTGGTGTAAATCCGGGGCCCCAGCATGCCGCCGGTCTCCACCCGGTCGAGGTAGCTGAGCACGTCGGTGCTCTGGGTCTGGGGGTCCCGGGTCGTCGTGACGCCGTAGGCCAGCGTGGTGAGATACTCCCAGTGCTGGGCCGGATGGATTTCCCAGACCAGGTTCTGGGCGTGGTAATGGGTGTCCACGAAGCCGGGCAGCAGGGTCTTCCCGGTCACATCGATCACCCGGGCTCCGCCGGGGATCGGCACCGACCCTCTCGCGCCTACCGCGACGATGCGGTTGTCCCGCACCACCACGTCGGCGTTCTCGATGATCTCCTTCCCCTTCATGGTGATGGCCCGGCCTCCCCGGAGCACCACCGCTCCCTTGGGCGCGTCGCGGGCGGAGAGCACCTTGATCCGGATCTCGTCGGGCTTGTAACCCGGTTTCTCCCGCGCCTTGGCCTGCGCCGTCGAATCCTCCCGCAGATGGGCGAGCCGGGCGGTGAGCGAGTCGGGCACCTTCGTGCCCGCCTTCTTCAGACTGTCCACCCGGGCATTGAGCTTCTTGAGGCTGTCGGTGCGGGCCGTGGCCAGCTTGGTGCTGTCGGCTTTGGCCTTGTCGGTCGCTTTCTTGACCGAATCGGTGCGGGCCGAGTCCGCCTTGAAGAAGTCGAGCCGGGTCTTGAGCGAATCCGGCACCGCCGCGTTCGCCTTGGTGAGGCTGTCCACCCTGGTGCCCAGGGTCTTGAGGGTATCGGCCCGCGCGCCGGCGCGCCGGGTGCTGTCGGCCTTGGCGCGCTCCACCGCCTTGAGGCTGTCCTCCACCGCCTTGGCGCGATCGAGATTGTAGGTGATGAACGCGTTGCCGATGGCCCAGTGCACGGTCCGGCCGTCCGCTCCCCAGGACGGGAACTCCCCACCGATCTCGGTGAGCTTCTTGACCGGCACCACTCCGCCGGACACCGACACCGTGGTCACCGGACCGCCCACCACCGGCACGGTCACCGTGTAGATGTCGGTGCCCGCCCGCACCACCGCGAGGTCGCCCTTGGGGGCCATCAGCACCACGCTCGCCGGAGGTGGACCTTGCGCGCCCTCCATGGGAACGCTGTCGACCGTCGAGCCTTCACCGTGGAAATCGGGGGTGCCGATGCTGGGGCCGGGCGTTCCGGTCACCCGGACGTGCTGCTTGATGTCGGTGCCGTCCCACCGGAAGGAGACCAGTCCCTCGGCGCCGCTGTGGGCGAAGAGGCGCGAGGTGTCCGAGGTGAAATGCAGGCCCGAGCGGTTGCCGCTCGGCGAGATCAACGTCGCATCGGTCGGGACGGTGGCCTGGGCGGGTACCCAGACGAATTCCGCGCCCAGCGTGCCGCCGATCTCCCGCTCATCCCGCGCCGCGCCCCGCGCGGCGGCGATCCGGGTCCCGCTGGGCGACCACGCCAGGTTGTAGTAGACCGCCGGAACCCGGGTCAGCTGCACCGGCCGGGCCCGGCCGCTGCCCTCCACGGAGATCCGCATGATGTGGCCGCCAGCCGCGTCTCCCCAGCTGGCCCACGCCAGCGCCTTGCCGTCCGGCGACCAGGTGGGATGGAACTGCCCCACCTCGGCAGGATCGACCCGCCTCGGCGTCCCGTTGGGAAGCTCGGCTACATACAGGCGGTCCAGCGCGGTGAACGCCACCCGCTTCCCGTCGGGCGAAACCACCGGGTTGCGGATCTGCCGCGCCGTCACCATCGCCGAGGTGTCCACCTTATAGGCGAACTTCACCTCGGGCCCGATCTCGAGCTTGACGTTGGCGGTGAAGGGGATTTTGGTCGCTGTCCCTCCCGATACCGGAATCCGCCAGATCTCTCCGCCGTAGGAGGCGACCACGTCGCGCGAGTCCGGAGTGAAGGCATAACCCGGCAGGACGTCGAGAGTGGCTCGCGACTCCTGGTCGTCCCGCTGCACCGGATACGCCAGCCAGCGTTCCTCACCGCTCACCATGTCGCGCAGCAGCAGACCGGTGTCGGTGCGATGCCGGGTTCCGTAGACCAGCCACTTGCCGTCGGGCGACACCTGGGGCCGGAACGCCGAGCCGTAACGGCCGGTCATCAGGTTGAGATTGCCGGTCTCCCGGTCGTACCGCCGCAACTGGTACTGGGGCAGGATCGAGTTGTACTGCCAGTCCCCGTTCCGGGTCGCGAACCAGATGTAGCGGCCGTCGGGGGTGAAAGAGGCGCCGATCCCCTTGAGGGTCGCGGGCTCCCGGAGCACCGGCACCCCGCCGCCGCCGTCCACGTGCCACAGCTGGATCTTGGAGGCGCCGCCCAGGCCGCCCGAGCGGCTGGCGGCGATGTACTTCCCGTCCGGCGCCCACTCGGGCGAGACATAGAGGTTGTTGTTCCCCTGGGTGACCTGGGTGGTGTCCTTGAGATCGAGCGTCAGGGTCCAGAGGTTGTCGCCCCCGCTCCGGTCGGACACGAAGACCACCTTCTTGCCGTCGGGGCTGAAGCGGGGCTGGGCATCGAACGCCGGTCCGCTGGTGAGCCGGGTGGCGGTGCCGCCGGCGATCGGCAGGGTGTAGAGGTCGCCCAGCAGATCGAACACGATGGTCTGCCCGTCGGGACTCACGTCGAGGGAGAGCCAGGTGCCTTTGGAGGTGGTGAAGTCCGCCTTCCGGGTGGCGTCGAGCGGAAGCGGCTTCCGGGGCGGCGCGCCCGGGGCACCGGCGGCGGGAGCCTGGGCGGCAAGCGGCCCGGCAACGAGGAGAAGCGCGCTCAGGATGA
>DATCXX010000254.1:0-2194 GCA_036565615.1 Gemmatimonadales bacterium
CTCCCGCGGCGCGGCGGTCGCAAGCCGTACCTGGAAGGGACGGCCCGAATCGGCCGCGAAGGTCACCCGCCGGGCGGCACCGGGCGCGAGCCGGGCCGAGACCCTGACCGGAGCGGCGGTCCGGGTGTCGGGAACCACCACGCCGCTCACCAGGATGAACAGCGGCCCGGCGATTCCCGGCGCGGTGGCCCGCACCGCGCCGACGTGCTCCCCCGGCTCCCGGGGAGGATGCTGCACCAGGACAACGGTCGTGTCGGCCCCGGTGATCCGAAGCATCTTCGGAGGAATCAGCCAGGCCGCGTCACTCGTCAGGGTGAGATCCACCAGGCCGGTACCTCTCCGCCGGGTGATTCTGAATCGGACCAGGGTGTCCGCGAGACCCGGAGCGATCCGGAATCCGGCGGTGGTTCCCGGCTGCTCCAGCACTTCCACATCGAACTCGGCCGGTGGCGCCGGTCCACGGAGAATGGACCAGGCCCGGGCGATCTCGGGAACTCCCCCTCCAGCGTCGAACGAATTGCCGCCCGCCACCGGCCTGGCACTCCCCACCAGTGCCCGCCGGACATCGTCAGCGGTGATGCTCCGGCGCTCCGCGAGCGCGGCGGAGGCCAGCGCCGCCGCGACTCCGGCCAGGTGAGGCGAGGCCATGCTGGTGCCGCCCTTCACCTCTTCGCCGGTGTCCCAGCGCGGCACCGTCGAGTACGCGATACCCGGCACCACGACATCGGGCTTGGCCAGCTCTCCTCCCCGCGAGCTGAAGTAGAGCAGCACGTCGGGGCTCAGCCGTCCGGTGCGGATGGCCGCCTCCGAAAGGGCCGAGGGCTCGGTGCCACCCACGGTGATCGCCCGGCGGGCGGATCCCGGAAATCCCATGGTAGAGAGGCCGGGGCCGTCGTTTCCCGCCGAGGTGACGAAGACGACGTCGGGGTGCGCGTCGAGGACCGAATCGATGATCGCGTCGAGCCGGGCGGCGCCTTCGCGGGCGTTCCCGACCCCGAAGCTCATGTTCAGCACCAGCGGCATCCGGCGGGCGGCGGCGAACCGGATCGCATAGTCCATCGCTTCCAGCACGCTGCCGGTGGTGGTGATGCCGCCGAAATCATTGCGGGCGATCTTGAGGCCAAGCAGCTGGGCTCCCGGCGCGGCGCCGTCGAACCCCGGAATGCCTCCGATCCCGCGGGCCGCCGCGATCCCGGCGACGTGGGTTCCGTGCCCGCTGGTATCGAAGAAAAGATCGAGGCGCGGCCCCGTCGCGGTCTCCCGGAAATTGGCCGCGATGGTGAGCGGAGGCGCGGCGCCGGCCCGATGCCAGCCGAAGGTCTCCGCTCCCGCGAGGAAGTCGCGCACCGGCCGCTCGTTTCCCAGGGAGCCGTCGCCGTCGGTATCGGCAAACAGCACCCAGCCGTCACTCGCCTTCCCCACCACGATCAGCAGCGAGTCGGAATCGCTGGCGTTGTCGTTGACGTCCGATGCGGGCGGATCACCCAGCGGCCGTTCGAGGAAGAGCCCGGCCAGCAGCGAGCCGCCGGTTACCAGGGCGCGCACCCGGGCCAGCCCGGTCAGCCGTCTCCCCGACAGGACCACGGTATCGCCGCTCAGCACCGGCGCGCGGAGGGCGATGGCGCCTTCGCCGGAAAAGTCCCTCAGGTCCATCACCTTGGGCCGGCCCGCCGTGGTGGTGTCGAACCCCGGCACCCCGATATCCAGCCCGCTGTCGAGGATGCCGAGCAGCACGCCGCGGCCGTCCCAGCGGGGATGCTCGGCGAGAAAGGCCGGCGTGCCGGTCGCGTCGCGGGGAAGGAAGCCTCGCTGATGCGCCACCTCGGGCGGGACGATCGGGCGGCGCGCGACTGGAGGAGGATTCACGGTGGGCAGCTGGCGTGGGGCACCGGAATCGACCGGCACCGCCACGGGGGGCCGCTCCACCGTCGGCACGGCCACCCCGGGGCCTGCTCCGCCGCCGCCGGAGGCGCAGGCCACCAGGATCAGCAGCGCGGCAGGCGATCCGGCGGACCGCAGCGGCTCAGGAAACCGGCGCGGCATCCATCGGGGGCAGGACGAAAGGCCCCAGATGGGGACCTCCATAGTGGGATGTGACCCGGAGCAGGAAGGCCAGCACGGCGCGGGTATCCTCTGGAGCGACGATCGCATCCACCTGACCCCGGGCCGCCGCATGGCGGGCATCCAGATCGCG
>DATCXX010000281.1:0-6417 GCA_036565615.1 Gemmatimonadales bacterium
CGCCGCCATTGCAAGCGTAAGTCCGACGAGCAAAGCTGGACGCGACATGTGGGCTCCTTAGAAAGTGAACTGCACCTGGAAGAGCGCCTGGGAGCGAACCACCTCGAGCGCGGGTGTGGTGACCCCGCCCTGATAGTTCACCTTGTCGAGATCGGCGAGCAGCCGGAGGTTGGGCGTCAGCTGATACCCGATGCCCACGATGAACCGGGTCTGCCGATCGTCATCTGCATCGGTGTTGGGATCGATCGAGTCCACCCGCCCGATGAATTGCAGCTTGTGGCTTGGCGGCACCCGCAGGACGCCGAATCCGCTGAGCACCCGGCCTTGGCGCTCGGGCGTGACCGGCGTCGTCAGCGCGCTGTCCTTGGTGACCGCGCCGACGCCGGCCAGCGTCAGCAGTTTCGAGCGGTAGGAGAGCACCCCGAGCAGCCGTTGCCGGACCCCGCCTCCGGTGGGCTTCCCGGTATGCCCATAGCCGGTGAGCCGCAGCCCGCCGGTGCGGCTCGCCTCGTCGGTGGCCATCAGGCGGACCGAGACCCGGGCGGTCAGGTCCTTCCCCTTGTCGCCCAGCGGCCGGTTGTAGTTCTCTCCGTTGATCACGCCCGCGGACATCGACACCGCTTCATTCCCCCAGTTTCCGTCCACCAGAAAGCCGATGTCCGAGGAGGAGAGATACCCGTTCCGGTCCATGGCGGTGGTGCCCTGCATCCGGTAATCCCAGAGCTGCTCCTCCCACTCCACGTAGGGCGTGTTGAGCATGCCGAGCTTGAAGGTGATGGCGCCGCTGTCCGGGGTCCAGGTGACGAAGCCGTACTTGAGGCGATAGGTGAGGCCATCGGAGGTGCGGTAGATATCGGGAGTGATTCGGACTGTGACACCGTGGGCAAACCGCCCCACGACGTTGATGTAGGCCCGCGTGACCTCGAAGGTGTTTGCGTAATTGGCGGTATCGGTGGGGTGATAGGCGAACTGGGCATACCCCACCCCTCCCACCGTCACGGTGGGTGCCTGGGCTGCCGCGACGATCGACCGACCACCGAGTGCCAGAACCACCAGCCAACCCGCCCTGCTCAGGTGTCCGCGCACGCTCCGGCTCCTTATGAGGAGTTTCGGCGCGCGAGGGGGCTGGCCGCTGGCCACTGCCCGCGGGAGAAGAAAGCCGCGCGCCGTTACACAAATACAAAGGGTGTGTAACGGGGGTGTAACGGGGAATGGGGAATGGGGAATGGGGAATGGGGCATGGGGAAGACTGGGGGAAGGGGAAGAAACCTGATTTGCCCCGTTCCCCTAGTTTTCCCCCTGTTTTCCCCCTGTTTTTCCCGGTCCTGGCAGCCAGCAGTGAATCGCGGTCCCTTGCCCCAGCTCGCTCTCGGCCCAGACCCGGCCCCCGTGGGCCTCGACCATGTGCTTGACGATGGCGAGCCCGAGCCCGGTCCCCCCCCGGGCCCGCGAACGGGAGGGATCGGCGCGGTAGAACCGCTCGAAGATCCGGGGCAGGTGGTCGCTCGAGATCCCGCTGCCCTCGTCCTGCACGCTGATCCGGATTCCGGCTCCGTCCTTCACGGCGAGGGCCGTGATGGCGCCGCCGGGCGGAGTGTAGCGCCGGGCATTGTCATAAAGATTGGCCAGCACCTGCCGGAAGGCATCCGGATCCACCAGGACCGATTCCGCGCCGGGGCTCACCGCCACCCGGAAGTGGTGCGGCGGCCCCCCGGGAGTCGCGGTACCGGTCCAGGCGTCCTGGAGCGCCGCCTCGGTCGGCAAGAGCCGGGGTGCGGGACGCCAGTTTCCCGATTCCACCCGGGACAGGTCGAGCTGGTCGTCCACCAGCCGCTGCATCCTCCGGGCGTTGGCGAGAATGGTCTCCAGGAACTTCCGGGTGGTGGGCTCGTCGGAGTGGTCCGCCAGGAGGGTCTCGGCGTACCCGGAGATCGAGGTCAGTGGCGTCTTGAGCTCATGGGAGACGTTGGCGACGAAATCCCGCCGGATGGTCTCCAGCCGCCGGATATCGGTGAGATCGTGGAGCACCAGCACCGCCCCGCCTTCCGGAAGGGGCCGGGCGCTGAGCAGGCAAATCCGCTCGTCGATCAGCACCTCGCGATCGGGCACGGTATCGCCCCGGAGGCTCGCCTCCACCGCGGCGCGGGCGGGCTTCTGGTGAAAGAGCACCTGGAGGGCGGGCAGGGCCTGGTCGGCGTGATAGCCCAGCAGCCGACGGGCGGCCGGGTTCGCGGTGAGCACCTGGCCTCGCGGGTCGGAGGAGAGCACTCCCTCCACCATCGCATTGACCAGGGCCGCCGATTCGGCCTGCTTCCGGCTCAGCGCCTCGAATCGCGATTCCAGCTCCTCGTGCATCTCCCGGAGCGCGCCGACCATGGCATCCATATCGGGGATGCCGGAGTGGGGAAAGCGGGGCGTGCCGCCCGCCGCGATGGTGCGGGCCGCGCCGGCAGCCTCGGTGAGCGGCCGGGCCACCGACCGTCCCGCCAGCCAGGCGAGAGGCGCCCCAAGCAGGAGAGCCAGCAATGCCGCCACAATCACCGACTGCTGGGCCGCGCCCACCGCACGGTCCACCTGATCCAGCGGCATGGCCACCCGGACCACGCCGGGCCCCCCCCGGACCGCCACGTACATGAACTCGGTGCTGGTGGTGGCGCTCCGCCGGGTGTCGGTCCCGCTCCCGCCCCGGAGTGCCCCGGCGACCTCGGGCCGGGTGGAGTGGTTCTCCACTTGGGGCAGCTCGGCGTCGGGCACGTCGGTATCGGCGCGCACCCGTCCGGCGCCGTCAATCAGGGTGATCCGCACCCGCCCGGCCCGCCCGGCTCGGCGCGAATAATCCGGCCACTCCAGTGAGTCGGCCGGGAGAGTCGACACCACCAGCCGGGCCTGGTCGGTCAGCGTCGTCGCGACATTCCGCTCCAGATCGGCGCGCAGCCAGCGTTCCGCCGCGATCACCAGCACGGCCACCGTGACCAGCAGCACGACGACCGTGCCGAGCAGGAGGCGGCGGAAAAAAGTCAAACGGCCTGAACGGTGAACTGTGAACGGTGAACTGGACGTTGCGTCTTTGCGTCTTTGCGTCTTTCCGTCGCGTCCTTGCCCCTTTCCGTCTTCACTTGCCCGCCCCCCTGAAGCGATACCCAAACCCCCGGACCGTCTCGATCTGTTCGCCCAGCTCACCGAGCTTGGCGCGGAGTCTTTGGACATGCATGTCTACGGTGCGGGTCTGAATGTCCGGCTGGGCATCCCAGACGTTCTCCAGCAGCTGGGGCCTGGTCTGAACCCGCCCGCGCCGCTCCACCAGAGTGAGGAGCAGCTTGAACTCGGTCGCGGTGAGCGGAACTTCCTCTCCGTCGAGAGTCACCCGGTGGGCGCCGCGGTCGATGGTGAGGGGACCTTCCACGATCGAAGAGCCGGCAGCCACCGCCGGCGCCGCGAGCCGGCGGAGCAGGGCCGCGACCCGCAGGGTCAGCTCCTGGGGAGAAAACGGCTTGGTGAGGTAATCGTCCGCGCCGAGCGAGAGGCCCTTGATCCGGTCGGTCTCTTCCCGACGGGCGGTCAGCAGAATCACCCCGACATCGCCGGTATCCTGGCGCCGCCGCAGCTCGCGCAGTACCTCATAGCCGGACACGCCGGGGAGCATGAGATCGAGCACCACGATGTCGGGGCGCTCCTCCCGCGCCGCGCGGAGGGCATCCTGACCGTTGGCCGCGGTGGAGACCCGGTACCCGTTGCGGGCCAGGTGGTAGGCAACCAGCGCGGTGATGTCGGGCTCGTCATCCACGACCAGAATGCGATGGCTGCTCACCGGGCATCCCCCTCGGCCGAGGCGGCCGCGCCCCGTGCCGGCAACGAAGGCATCCGGCCCCGGCCGTGGGCCCGGCTCCGGTCGAGGGCCCGGTGTCGCTCCAGCCGCATCGACTCGTCCTGTCCCAGCGCATCGAGCACCGCCTGGAGCAGTCGGCCCTGCGGTCCGGTCTCGCTCTTGATGCGGTAGAGGACGAATTGGGCGATGGGGGTGTCGCGCACCAGCCCGGACCGCTTGAGCACGGTGAGGTGGCGGGATACCGTGGGCTGAGGCAGGTCGAGCACCGCCTGGAGGTCCGACACGAACAAGGGTGCCGAAGCCAGGCAATTCAGGATCCGGAGCCGGGTGGGCTCGGCCAGCGTCAGCAAGAGCTGGGTCGGGGGAAGTGGGCTCATATGCGGCGGAACATATATACGCCCGGGTGCATTAATTCAACCGCATTCGTGTCACGATTGCGCAACACGTCACTGAGGAGGATTTTAGGCGATGCTTCCCGCACTGCTGCTCGCGTTCGCCCTGTCCGGCCGGGCGGATTCGACGCTGCTCCGCGTGCTCGCCATCAACGACTTCCACGGTGCTCTCGAATCCCGCCAGTACTCCTGGTCGGGAGGGCGTCCGGTCGGCGGAGCGGCGGCGCTCAAGGCGACCCTGGACAGCGCGGCGGCGGAGTGCCGCTGCCCGGTGCTCCGGCTCGACGGGGGCGACGAGCTGCAGGGGACCCTGGCCTCCAACCTGGTCCACGGCCGCTCCACGATCGAAGCGCTGCGCCGCTTCGGGCTCGACGCGGCGGTGGTGGGCAACCATGAGCTCGACTGGGGGGTGGACACCCTGCGCGCCCGGATGGGCGAGTCGAACTGGCCCTGGCTGGCCGCGAACGTGTTCGACTCGGTGTCGGGTCGTCGCCCCGGCTGGGCCCGGCCCTTCGCCCTGCTCGAGCGCGGCGGGCTCCGGATTGCGCTGGTGGGGTACATGGCCGCCCGCACCAAGCAGATGGTCCGAGCCGACCACGTCCGTGGACTGATCTGGCGGCGGGGCGCCGGCGCCATCCGGGATGCCCTCGACTCCGCCCGCGCGGCGAGGCCCGACCTCACGATCCTGGTGGCGCACGAGGGCGCCTTCTGCGATTCGCTCCCCTGCCGGGGTGAAATCGTCGAGCTGGCCCGGGAGCTCGACTCCACCCAGGTGCAGCTGATCGTCTCCGGTCATACCCATTCCCTGGTCAATACCGTGGTCCAAGGCATTCCCATCGTGCAGGCCCGCAGCAGCGGCACCGCGTTCGCGGTCGCGGACCTGATCCGCCGGGACGACGGGACCCGGATGTGGCGGACCCGAGTGGAAACGGTCTGGGCCGACCGGGTCAGCCCCGACAGCGGCGTCTCGGCGATCCTCGATCGCTACCGCCCCATGGTGGCCCGGCTGGCTTCCCGGCCGATCGCGGTGCTGCGCGAGGAGCTGGTCCGCCGGGGAAACCAGTACGCCCTGGGCAATCTGATCGCCGATGCCCAGCGGGCCGCGGTGCCCGGCACCGACTTCGCGCTCATGAACAACGGGGGGATTCGCCGGGACCTCCCCGCGGGTCAGATCACCTACAACGATGTCTTCGAGCTCCAGCCCTTCGGCAACAACCTGGTCCGGGTGGCGATCACCGGCGAGCGGCTGAAGCAGGTGCTCGAGCGGGCGGTCGCCTCGGGCCGGCCGGCGTTTCACGTCTCGGGGCTCATGGTCCGCTTCGACAGCCGGCTTCCGGTCGGGAGCAGGGTGCTGGAGATCCGGAAAGCCGGGGGCGGTCGGGTGCTGCCGGGCCGTACCTACCAGCTCGCGCTGCTCGATTTTCTCCAGAGCGGAGGGGAAGGGCTTTCCATGGTGGTGACGCTGCCGGTGCGCCGAACCGGCCAGACCGATCTCGAAGTGCTGATTGCCTACCTGCAGCGGTCCAAAGCGCCGGTGACCGCGCCGGCTGCCCCGCGGTTCCACGACGTGGCTCCATGAGCGAGCTGATCCCCGTCTTCGTGAACGACCGGGCGGTGCGGATGGCGGCGGAGTGTGTCCTGGCCGACGCGATCGCCGCGGCGGACCCCGAGCTGGGCCGGGCGGTGCGGGAGGGCACCGCGCGGGTGACCGACGGCCGGGGCATCGCGCTCGATCCGGGCGCTCCGGTCTATTCCGGCGCGATCCTCCGGGTGGTGGTGAGCGCCCGCCGGGGCGGCGAGGGGACCGATGCTCACCCGTGAGCTGATCAGCCGGCTCCCCAAGGCGGAGCTGCACCTCCACTTCGACGGCTCGCTCCGGCCGGCGACGATGCTCGAGCTGGCCCGCGACGCGGGGGTGGAGCTGCCCGCCACCGATCCCGAATCGCTCGGCCGATGCATGCTGGTACAGGACGCGCGGGACCTCGAGGATTACCTGGCCCGCTTCGACATCACCGTCTCGCTGCTCCAGACCGAGGCGGCGATCGAGCGGGTGGCCTACGAGATGGTGGAGGACGCGGCGCGCGACGGGCTGCGCTACCTCGAGGTGCGCTACTGCCCCAAGCTCAGCACTCGCGGCGGCCTCAGCATGGAGCAGGCGCTCGAGGCCGAGCTCCAGGCCCTGGCCCGGGGCGAGCGCGA
>DATCXX010000288.1:0-2021 GCA_036565615.1 Gemmatimonadales bacterium
TTGCCGCAGCGGGGGCAGCGGGACGGTGGCGACACCACCGACTGATCGGCGGGGAGCCGCACGATGCATACGTTGAGGAAGCTGCCGATCACCGCTCCGAACAGCGCGCCAACCAGGGCGGCGAGCGTCGATTCACCCACGCGTCACCTCGTAGAGGAGAATGCCCGCGGCCACCGCGACATTCAGGGACTCGGCCCCGTCGCGCAGCGGGATGCCGATCCGGCCCCGGGCCCAGGCGGCGAGGGAAGGACGGATGCCCTGCCCCTCGTTTCCGACCACGACTGCGAGGGACGTGCCACCGGCGCCGGAGAAGGCCGGTCCGTCCGCCGCGGCGAGCAGGACCCGCACCCCGGCCGATTCGGCCCAGCGGCGGAACCCGGTTTCATCCACCCCGACGCACGGGAGACGGAAGTAGCCCCCCATGGTGGCGCGAAGCGTCTTCGGATTCGTGAGCTCCGCGGTGCCGGGAAGTGCCAGGATTCCGGCGGCGCCCAGCGCGAAGGCAGTTCGCACCATGGTGCCGACATTGCCGGGGTCCTGGACCCCGTCCAGCACCAGCACCGGAGCCAAGGCTCCGGGATGGATCGCATCGAGCTCCCAGCGCGGCGGCTCGATGACCGCGAGGATTCCCTGGGGATGCTGGGTGGCGGCGAGCTGGTCGAAATCCCGCTCGGCCATCGGCGCGAGGGTGTGGCCCGCGGCCGCCAGCGCCGCTTTGAGGGTCCTGCCCCGCGGGGTAGCTTCCAGCGCCGGACTCGCCAGCAGATGCCGGATCGGCACCCTGGCGGCGAGCGCTTCCTCGACCAGGCGGACGCCCTCGGCCAGCGCGAGGCCGCGCCGCTCCCGGCCACGGCGCAGCCGGAGATCCCGCACCAGGGTGTGCAGCGAGTGAGTCATTAATGCAGATCGCCCTTACGATTGCGGGCTCCGATTCCGGCGGGGGCGCCGGAATCCAGGCGGACCTCAAAACCTTTCAACGCTTCGGGGTGTTCGGCACCTCGGTCCTCACCGCCGTCACGGCGCAGAATACTCTCGGCGTGCTCGCGGTGCACCTGGTTCCGGAGGAGATCGTCCGGGCCCAGCTTGCCGCCCTCGCCGCCGATCTTCCCGCCCACGCCTGCAAGACCGGAATGCTGGCCTCCGCCCCGCTGGTCATGGCGGTGGCCGAATCGCTGGACCCCGACACTCCCTATGTCTGCGACCCGGTCATGGTGGCCTCTTCGGGAGACCGGCTGCTCGCCCCCGATGCCGAGCGGGTGATCGCGGAGCGGCTGATTCCCGGGGCCACGCTGGTGACGCCCAATCTCGATGAAGCGGCAATCCTCGCGGGCTTTCCGGTTGCGGATCCGGCCGCGATGGAGCGGGCCGGACGCGCGCTGCTCGAGCTGGGCGCGGAAGCGGTGCTCGTCAAGGGTGGACACCTACCCGGCGAGCTGCTGGTCGATCTCCTGGTTACCCCGGCCGGAACCCGGCGTTTCCACCATCCCCGCATCGCCACCTCGTCCACCCATGGAACCGGCTGTACCCTGTCGGCGGCGATCACCGCCGGGTTGGCAAGACGGCAGGACGGTAGGACGGCAGGAAGGCAGGTAACCGCCGGGCTCCTGGAGGCAGCGGTGACCGACGCGCTCGACTACTTGCAGCGCGCCATCGCAAACGCGCCGGGACTGGGCGCGGGACGGGGGCCCGTCGGGCACGGCGTGGACGTGTAGGACGCGGAAGACGCGGAAGACGCGAACTTCCCGCGCTCGAAACCTCCGCGTCCTCGCGTCCTTCGCGTCCTCCTTCGCGTCCTCCGCGTCCTCCCCCGCGTCCTCCGCGTCCTCCCCCGCGTCCTCCCCGTCCTACATCAGCGAAACCACCCCCTCCACCAGCCTCGCCAGCTCCTTCCCCGCCCTTCCCGCCGTCTCCATCACTTCCTTGTGGCTGAGCGGGGTCGGAGAAATCCCCGCGCCCGGATTGGTCACCAGCGAGAATCCGAGACAGCGCATTCCCCTGGCCCGGGCGGCGATGACCTCCGC
>DATCXX010000304.1:0-3853 GCA_036565615.1 Gemmatimonadales bacterium
CCGGCTCGGCCCGCTCGCTGGCCGATCTTCCCCGCCAGGCCCGGGCCTATCTCGACCGGATCGAGGAGCTGGTGGGCGTGCCGGTGCGGTATGTGAGTGTTGGAACGCGACGCGACCAAATCATTGATGTAGGGAGCTAGCGAGCTAGGAAGCTAGGGAGCTAGGGGAACGGCCCTTATCCCTAGCTCCCTAGCTCCCCAGCCCCCTAGTCCCTGAAAAGGCTTCTAATGGCACAACCAGGCACCATGGATAAGCTCGTCTCGCTGTGTAAGCGGCGCGGCTTCGTCTTCCAGTCCTCCGAGATTTACGGCGGACTGGGGTCGGTGTGGGATTACGGCCCGCTGGGGACCGAGCTCAAGCGCAACATCAAGGACCGCTGGTGGCACGCCATGGTCCGGGCCCGGGACGACATCGAGGGACTCGACGCCGCGATCCTGATGCATCCCAAGGTCTGGGAGGCGTCGGGGCACGTGGCCGGGTTCACCGATCCGCTGGTGGACTGCAAGACCTGCAAGGCGCGCTTCCGGGCCGATCAGCTCGCCACCGCGCAGTGCCCCCAGAAACCCTCCAAGCATCCGGGTGAGCACACCACCTGCGAGCTCACCGAGCCCAGGCAGTTCAACCTGATGTTCAAGACCTTCATGGGACCGGTGGAGGAATCGGCCTCGGTGGTGTACCTGCGGCCCGAGACGGCCCAGGGGATCTACGTCAACTACCTCAACGTGCTGCAGAGCTCCCGGCAGAAGATTCCCTTCGGGATCGCCCAGATCGGGAAGGCGTTCCGCAACGAGATCACCCCCGGGAACTTCATCTTCCGGACCCGCGAGTTCGAGCAGATGGAAATGCAATACTTCGTGCGCCCCGGAGACGACGCCGAGTGGTTCGAGCGCTGGCGGACCCTGCGGATGGCCTGGCACCAGGAGCTGGGCCTCACCCCCGACAAGCTGCGCTGGCATCAGCACGCCGACAAGGAGCTGGCCCACTACGCCCGGGCGGCCTACGACATCGAATACGAGTTTCCCTTCGGCTGGCAGGAGATCGAAGGGGTGCACAATCGGGGCAGCTACGACCTCACCAATCACCAGAACGCCTCGGGGAAGAAGCTGGAGTATTTCGACCAGGCCGCCAACGCCCGTTACATCCCGGAGATCGTGGAGACCTCCGCCGGCGCCGACCGGGTGACCCTCACGGTGCTGGTGGATGCCTACCGGGAGGAGGAGGTGGAGGGAGAGACCCGCACCGTGCTGGGGCTCAATCCCGCCATCGCGCCGATCAAGGCCGCGGTGCTGCCGCTGGTCAACAAGGACGCGATGCCGGAGATGGCCACCGCGCTGTTCAACGATCTCCGCACCCGGTTCGCCTGCTTCTATGACGACGGCGGGGCGATCGGCCGGCGCTATCGCCGGATGGACGAGGTGGGAACGCCGTTCTGCCTCACCGTGGACGGCCAGAGCGCCGAGGACCAGAAGGTGACGGTGCGGCACCGGGATACGATGGGACAGGAACGCGTGTCGATCGACCAGGTTGCTGCGTATTTGAGAGAGAGGCTCTGACAGTTGACACTATGCGCCTCCAGGACTTCGAGGCCCTCGTTCGCCGCCAATCCGCGGAGATCCCCGCCGAGTTCCTCGACGGGGTCGCCGAGGTGGTGGTGTCGCCCCGGACCGTGGTGCATCCCGAGCGGGAAGGCATCTGGACCCTGGGCGAGTGCATTCCGGTGCCCGGGGACGACGGCGACCCGCGCCATCTCCAGAGCCGCGTGGTGCTCTATCACGGCTCCTTCCAGGCGCTGTCCCGGGAAACCGAAGGATTCGACTGGGCCGAGGAGGCGTGGGAGACCCTGACCCATGAGATCCGCCATCACGTCGAATGGCGGGCCCGGGTTCCCGACCTCGAGGCCTTCGATCAGGCGGCCGAGGCGAATTTCGCCCGGCAGGACGGCGGAGGATTCGATCCGGCATTCTACAAGGACGGGGTTCGCCGGCCCGACGGCGCCTGGCAAGTCGATGACGACGTCTTCGTGGAGCGGGTGGTCTCCGAGCCGCCCACCTCGGTCCGGCTGCACTGGCAGGGCGATGACTACGAGGTCGGCATTCCCGGCGATGCCAGCCTCCCCGCCTTTCTGACGGTGGAGGGGCTCCGCTCGCCCCCGCCGGGAGAGCTGGTCCTGGTGCTCCAGAAACGCGGTGCATGGTTAGGCCTCTTCCGCCGGTCCCGGGTCTTTCAGGCCGAAGTAGAAGCCCGGCGGCTTTCCCTGTAACTTGAGTCGCCATCCGACTGGAGAGTCATGATTCACGAAGCCGTCACCACCCTTCCGGCCGCCGACGTCCTGGCCCGGGCCAAGGCGTTCTTCGCCGAGCGAGTCCCCAACCAGGCCGCCTGGGTCGAGCTCGAGGGACCGACCTTCATGACCCTTCGGGGCCAGGGCGGGGAGGAGATCGCCTTCGCCATTCTGCCCGGCGAGCCCACCCGGATTCGCGCCTCCACGCTGCTCTTCGATCAGGCGCTGGGACGCTTTCTCTCGACGCTGCCCGAACCGGCGGTGCTGGCCTGATGGCCCCCGAGCTGAAGGTCCGGGTCACCCTGCTCGACAATCTCGACGAGTACGCGCTGGTAGTGCCCGCGACCACCCGGATCGCCGAGGTCAAGCTGACCACGCTCGCGCGGGCCGGGATCAAGCGCCCCGCCTCGGAGTACGTGGTGAAGTACAAGGGAGCCGAGCTCTACGAGGGATCCCGCACCCTGGCCGATGCGGGGGTGGTTCCCGACGGAGCGCTGATCGTGCTGCTGCGGCGACGGATCCCGGTGCGGTAGGGCGCAACGGCGCAGAGGCGCAAAGGCCTTTCCCGCTCACCGCTCACCGCTCACCCCTCACCATGATTGTTTTCACCCACCCGCGCTGCCTCGATCACGACCCCGGTCCGGGACACCCCGAGACCCCCGCGCGTCTCCGCGCCGTGCTCGCCCGAATCGAGCTGGAGCAGCCGGGCGTCGCGCGCCACGCCGAGCCCGCCACGATGGAGACCCTCGAGCGGGTTCACCCTCGTC
Organism: Gemmatimonadales bacterium; assembly: GCA_036565615.1. Lineage (GTDB taxonomy): Bacteria > Gemmatimonadota > Gemmatimonadetes > Gemmatimonadales > GWC2-71-9 > JABFSM01. The sequence continues at coordinate 3,049 of DATCXX010000304.1, forward strand.
ACTATCTCGACCTGCTCGCCAGCGTTTCCGGGCACGGGGGTGGTGCACTCGACGCCGATACCATGCTGAACGCCGCGAGCTGGGAGGCGGCGACCGGCGGCGCCGGTGCCGCGCTCGCCGCGGTCCGTCACGCTCACGAAGGCCGGGGCCACGCCTTTGCCGCCATCCGGCCCCCCGGTCACCATGCCCTGGCCGGCCGGGCCATGGGATTCTGCCTGCTGGCCAATGCGGTGATCGCAGCCCGCGAGGCCCAGGCGCTGGGGCGGGGGCGGATTCTGATCGTGGACTGGGACGTCCATCACGGCAACGGCACCCAGGCACTGGTGGAGCACGATCCCACCATCCGGTTCATCTCGCTCCACCAGTGGCCGGCCTACCCGGGCACCGGGAGCGCTTCAGAGCGCGGTGCCGGCAACGTGATGAATCTTCCCCGGCCCCCCGGTCTTCCCCCCGAGCGTTACGTGAGCGACCTCACCGTGGCGATCGAAGCCTCCACCGAGCGCTGGCGTCCCGACCTGATCCTGGTCTCGGCCGGATACGACAGCATGCTGGGCGACCCGCTGGGCGGGTTCACACTCGAGCCGCCCCACTATGCCGAGCTGGTGGGTGTGCTCCGCACCGCCGTGCCTTCCGCGCCCATCGTCGGTTTGCTCGAAGGCGGCTACGCGCCCGAACGGGTCGCGGCCGGCGTGGTTGCGACCCTGCGTGCGCTCCAATGATTTGACCCCCTCGGGTCCTGCTCCTATACTCCGCCGTTCGTTCCCTGACCCCTGACCCCTGACCCCTGAGCCATCGTGCCCCTGCG